>JABDQX010000161.1 GCA_013042035.1 Gammaproteobacteria bacterium | reverse complement strand
TCCTTATATTGCTCAAAACCACCAGTGCCATCTGCAAGTAGCAAATAGGCATCCGAGTAACTATCTGATTTGTTCTGCAACAGAAGGTCAGTCATCCCATCGCCATTGAAATCACCTGCTATTATATTTCTACGCTGCCCACTCCAACGAGTTTTATCCATTCCATACAGATTGCTAATATCTTTATATTGCTCGAAATCACCAGTGCCATTTGCAAGTAGCAAATAAACATCGGTGTAATTATCCGATCTGTTTTGTAGCAGAAGATCAGTCATGCCATCACCATTAAAATCACCTGCAATTATATTTCTCCTCTGTCCACTCCAACCGAATGTATTCATTCCATACAGATTGCTGATGTCCTTATATTGCTCAAAACCACCAGTGCCATCTGCAAGTAGCAAATAGGCATCCGAGTAACTATCTGATTTGTTCTGCAACAGAAGGTCAGTCATTCCATCGCCATTAAAATCACCTGCTATTATATTTCTCCTCTGGCCACTCCAATGAAGTGTAGTCATTCCATCATTGTTCACAATGCTCTTGGCATCGTTAAACTCAGGATTATTACTATCTCCCCAATTAAAAATGACTGGGTTCTTACAGTGATCTTTGTAACATTCTTTTACTTCAATTAGCCGGGATAGATGTGTTTTAATACTAGTATCATAGGCAAACCTATATTTTCTATAAAATTCCCCAGTACCGAATGCCTGAATTTCTCTTAGTCTATTAGATACAATAATATGGGAACCAACCACATACCTATTTATGTCATCAGAGCGCTGCTCGTATTCGAATTGAATTAGATCCCCTCCATACTCAATCCTCGTCGGATAATACTCACCATTGGCATTATCCTCGTAATAGCTAAAATCGATCCCATTCCCAACCGTGTCGGAAATCCGATTCACCGCCCACAGCCGTACTGTGTCCTTACCCTGGGCCTCAATGCGCGAATCGTCCGTGTTGCCGTATTCCATGACCTGGCCGGATTTGGTCTGGAGCTGCCACCACTCAGGGCCGCTGCCCTGTTGACCATGGGAGACGATCCTGGAATACCCGTCGATCTCGGTGCGGTACTCGGTACCGTCGCCGCCATCGCTGCCGGAGATGGCGATCAGGCGCTGGCCGTCGATGCAGAAGCGATCCCGATCATCGTGGTAGACGCCACCTTTCACGCCATCCTGGGCGATGGTTTTGCCGCAGCGGGTGATGACCGAGAATCCCGACAGAGAAAAACCCACGCCCAGCAGCCCGTTGCCGGCGTTGCTGTTGTAGGTGATGGCGAGATCAGGCTGCATACCGGCGACGCCGGACGGAACTTGGATGGGAATGGTGTAGACGGCGGCCCCCTGTTCGACGGTGAGTTGTCCTGGAATGGAGCCGACGAGTTCTTCGCCATGGGTGACATGGATGCCTGCCGCGCACAGCACAAGGCAGGTAACGATGTTATGGATAATGGATCTCATGGTGTTCAGCCTTGTAAACGGTCATGTTAAAAGCCGCGTCCCTCTCGCGAATGAGGGAGGTGCCTCGCGTAGGATATTGGTGAGCTATCAGGTGGCGAACCGCACCGCCTGCCTTTCGTGGCAACTCTCACAAAGTAACGATAGCAAGGCGCGTGCCAACTGCCGGGTGAGGAGCATCTTGACCACTTGAAAAGGCTTCAAGGGCAATGTATTTGGATGATTCGGCAGATACCGATGGAATCCGAGTCTTCGGTGGAATTGAAAAGGTGGGTGTTAGTTTTGTTTACATTATTGTGAACGATGAACCGCGTTGTGGTGGGGTTCCATTCCGCGATCCGCGTAAATCGCTCACATAGGAAAGCTAACGAAACTTGCATGCCACCCGAATCCCAAATCAGGTTGACATTGTGTAAAGCCTGTTTCCTACCCAGAATTCCCGTCTGGCTTCATCTCTTTGACCGCAAATAAACTGTAAAAAAAGATCTATCATAGAATTGGGCTTTGTGATTCCATGCTTGGACAGGTACTGTATGAAACCTTTCCTCAGGGGCGGTGAAAGAATCTTCCGACCGTCGCGAGGCGGTTCCCGTACGTGGGCATGGCGCGGAAGGTCAAAAATTGAGGGATGTGGCGAACTACATGACGCGATCTTTAACCTTCCGCAACTCGGAAAATATGTTGCGCCACTCGTAAAGACCACGGGAAGGCGCTTCTTCACGACCGCCCTTGTGAAAATACCTTGGCGACATTGATTCAACCGGGAAACCGGTATCCCGCCATTACACCTTGAACGGGCCGCGTCCTTGGTTCTGGGATTCGATGGGAAAATTTCCGTAACGAAAAGCGATAACGCCTCATGAGCATAAAGGAAATCGGTTTTATTGGTCTTGGAAGAATGGGATGGAATATGGTTG
>JABDQX010000159.1 GCA_013042035.1 Gammaproteobacteria bacterium | reverse complement strand
GCGTCGTTCGTATCTGATTGATAATAAATCGTAAAAAGCCATCAAGAAAGTCAGGCTACGAACCAGGCGTTCTATCCCCAACCAATTCCGGCGTTTTTGCGTGATCGCACTGTAAAGCTGACCCTGTGAACCCAAGAAATGCGAGTTACTATTCGCGCGAAATATGCGTTCATTGGCATGCTATTTGATACGTTGCCCAGCCTGAGAATCCGGTTTGACTAAAATTTCCCAACCTTACGATCTCTTCTTTAAGGAACTACTTTCCCGTCCGGAACGGGCGGGAACGTTGCTGCGAGAGCGTTTGCCTCGCGAAGTGGTACAGTTTCTTTCGGCAAAGCCGCCCGAGCTGGTTCCGGGCTCCTTTGTAGAGGAACAACTACGTGAGCGTCGAAGCGATCGACTCTACCGGGTCGAAACCATCAGCGGAAAAACCGCATTCCTTTATGTACTCATCGAGCACAAGAGTACGCCGGATGAAAAAGTCGGCTGGCAGTTGCTGAAGTACATGGGAGAGATCCTGAGACAGTGGGAAAAGGAAAACCAAAACTGGAAGCATCTGCCAGCTATCGTACCGTTCGTGTTCTATCACGGTTCCGAGGAATGGAAGACTCCGAATGAGTTTGTGCATCTTGTGGATGCCGAGGAGGCCTGGAGGCCTTACCTTCTGAATTTCCGGTTCCCGGTGCTCGATTTGGGAAAGATCCCAGACAAGGATCTGTCCGAAGACCGTCGCCTGTATCCCTGGTTGTTGGTGATGAAATACGCCACCAGAGCAAATCAGCAGATGAGTATCAGGGAATTGCTGATCGAGGCGCTTCGGGCCGTTCCGGAAGATCTTTTTCCCATTGTTTTCTATCTGGTGCAGACGTATGTCTATGATGAGCAGATGCTGCGCGGGATTATCCGAGAGGTACGACCAGAGGAGGAAGAAAGAATGATGTCCCAGTTTGCTCAGGATATTAGAAAAACAGCTCGTCAGGAGGCTTTGATAGAAGGGGAAGTGAAAGGAGAGGCGAAACTACTGCTTGGCCTGCTTTCCCACCGTTTCCAATCCCTACCCAACGAAGTCTCTAAACGAGTGCATTCGGCCAACCCGAACGATATCGAAACATGGGCGAGGCGCGTGTTGGACGCGAAATCTCTGGACGAGGTGTTTTCGGAATGAGCATCTTCTGTGGGAAAGAATGTCCCACGTGTGGGGGGCATGAAGTGCAATCCTGCGTCAAGTATACGGATTGACGGAAAACCGAATTTACGCTGAAATTTATACCACAACTTCAGGCCGTATCTACCCGGATCTCGGCTGTTCTCGCCGGTTCCCCGGTTTTTGTGGTGCAGATTTCTAGCTGTAAAAGATTGATAAATATAGATAAACATGGTGATTTCTGGCCAATTCGTAATCAGTAGGTCGGTGGTTCAAATCCACTCACCGGCACCACTCGTCTCCTCATGTTCCATAATAAGATGATGAGCCATGCTAATAGCCAACCCCATCTACGATGTTGTGTTTAGCCATTTGATGCGGAACAACGAGATCGCCATCTTGATGCTATCCGCCATCATTGAGGAGGAAATCGTTTCACTTAATTTTCTGCCTCTGGAAATTTCGTTTCCCCGGGGAAATCGTTTCTTCACCGTGTATTGGCTGAATTTCTCCGCCCGGATAAAGATGTCCAGCGGCGAAGAAAAACACGTTATCATTGAGATTAGGAAAGCCAAGTTTGCTGCCGACATCATGCGTTTCCAGCGCCACATTGAAAACCAGCACAAGAAAGTTTCTCTGGTCGAAGGCAATAAGGCCCAGAAGGCGGTTCCGATCATTGGTGTCTATTTCCTTGAGCACGAGCTTGACCATGTTGACGTGCCGATCATCAAGGTTATTCGACGCTACTATGACGTTGCCACTGGAAAAGAAATCTCCGTTCGAGATGAGTTCATCGAGAGTCTTAGCCACGATAGCTTCGTGATCCAGATTCCGTATCTTGGACCGGCGTGCAAAACAGCTGCGGAAAGGCTTCTGGTCGTTTTTGATCAGCACAGGAAATTCAGGGGCGACCAACACCTCCTTGATATTGATGAGGAGGCGTATCCGGAAGAACACCGGCGGGTGGTTCACTGGCTGAGCCGGGCCGTCGCGATACCGGATATCAGGCAAACCATGGAGGTGGAGGATGAGATCCTGGCCGAACTTGAGGATAAGGA
>JABDQX010000050.1 GCA_013042035.1 Gammaproteobacteria bacterium | reverse complement strand
GGCGCAAAAAATGAGGGAGCTTACCCGTAATGTCCGGGCAGTCTTCGATTACCTGAGAATGTCGGAAAATTCTTGTTCAACTGCTCAAGCATAAGCGTCAATCACGGTAGAACAAATTCACCCTGTATCTTTGCCGAAACGCATAGATCTTATCAAGATCTGGCCCGATAATGACTGGTCATGATTTGATCGAGCGGAAAAATGGTAACCAAGTAAGGTATTCCCACGCAACCAGGGAGCAAGAAATGAGCTTTGCACACAGTGCTTACTACAATATGGCTTATTACAGGATATGGAAGTACCTTGTAAGTGCCACGCGCGGAAAGCATCTTGTCATCAGACGTCATCGCCCTTTTCATTGGTTTGTTCTCTGGAGTCTGGTCTGCATATCGTTCGGCGTGGTCATTTATTTTATCTGCTTATCCGAGTTCGATGCGTTGGTCGGAAATCGTTTTTCGACGAACATCAATGAAGAGCAGTTACAGAATCTGAGTGCTAGACTTACATCGCAAAATAACCGGTTACGAGATCGTGTCGCAATGCTTGAAAGTGCGACACGGATCGATCATGTCGCTTACAGGGAAATCAACAAAACGGTGGAATCCCTTCAGGATGACATTCGAGACGCAAAGGAAGAATTGGCGTTTTATCGGGGACTGGTTACCTCGTCGGATCAAGGGAAGGGCCTTACGATCCAGAGCTTCACACTGCGGCCGGGTGATGCCGATCACACGTATCACTATCGCATCGTATTAACCCGTTTCCAGAAAGATGCTAAGGTTGCCAAGGGGACGGTGGAACTATCGGTGATCGGTAAACAGGAGGAGGGACCAATCCGTTTGGGATTATCCGACATGATGATCGAAGGACCTGACAGATTGGTATTTCAATTCAAGAATTTTCAGAAGTTCGAAGGGTATTTGATATTGCCTACAGGATTCATACCGTATCAGGTAGTCATGACTATCGATTTGAAGAAAAAGAAGGCGCAACGCATTACTAAAACGGTAGATTGGCCAAGTATATTAGAGGGTGTCTGAAAAATCCCCGGTCTACTGCGGCGGCCCCCGAATTGTGACCCGCTGCGTTGCGAAAGAGTGAGAAATCGCGTCATGTAGCTCGCTACACTCCCCGGTTTATCACCTTCCGCGCCTTGCGGGACCACAATCGGGCTACCGCCTCGCAACGACCGGGAATTTTCAGACACCCTCTTAGAAACATCTCCATGAAATTTGTTGATAAAAGAAGGGTGAGCTAAAGTGCATTTCCAAAAACTGGGAGAATATTTGGCGGTTTGGGAAAGTCGAAAAACATTCAAGAATACAAAAACGGCAACGCTGATCGGTCACGGTACGGAGCTGCACGGGGATATAGAGTTTACCGGTGGCTTACAGGTAAACGGTTCTATTTCAGGCAATGTGGTCTCCGATGAAGACTCATCCTCCGTGCTGACACTGAGCGAGCACGGTATTATCCGGGGCGATGTCAAAGTACCCAATGTCGTGATATACGGTACAGTCATCGGTAATGTCTATGCGAGGAACCATATCGAGCTGCCACCTGGCGCGCGGGTAACCGGTAACGTGTATTACACGCTTATCGAAATGGCCATGGGCGCTGAGGTCAATGGAAATCTGGTTCACGACACAGAAGATCACAATGACGATGAGCAGCCACTGAAACTACTACAAAACCCCTACGTGCTGGATGGTAACATATAAGGACGCATGAATAAGTCAGGGGGTTTTGCCCGGATATTCCATAAACCCGCCCATGCCTCGCACGGCAGGGCCACATGATTTTGCGCAATACAATTATGCTTGTCGATTCCCATTGCCACCTGGATCTCGCCACACGAGGTGGCGACCCCACGACACTTGTGGAAGACGCCGGGCGCGCGGGCGTCGAATACTTGATGTCCGTTGCCACGGATCTTTCCTCTGCCCGGAATGCCATACGTTACGCCCATGAATTCGACGGGGTATTCGCCACTGTTGGTGTTCATCCCAATGCAAAACTTGCGCTCGAACCCACCGTGGAGGAGATTGTAGAACTTGCCGGGAACGACAAGGTGCTGGCCATTGGCGAGACGGGACTCGACACTTACCGAAACAAAGGGGAAACGGAAGCTGATTTGGCAGCCAACCTGGCGGTGCAAAAAACGCGCTTTCGGCGTCATATCCAGGCAGCCAGACGTATCGGCAAACCGCTGGTAATTCACTGCCGCGATGCTAGAGAAGACACGTTACGCATTCTTGAAGAGGAAGGAGCAACCGAAGCCGGTGGCATCATGCACTGTTTCGTGGAGGATTGGGATACCGCCCGAAGGGTGCTGGATCTCAATTTCCACCTCTCCTTTTCCGGTATCGTCACCTATAAAAATGCCGCTATCGTCAAGGAATCGGCCAGGAAAGCCCCCCTTGAACGCATACTCGTGGAAACCGATTCTCCCTACCTTACGCCGGTACCTCACCGAGGCAAACCGAATCGACCCGCTTACGTCTATCACGTCGCCGCCTACATCGCGGAACTGCGGGGAATGGACGTGGATACCTTTTCCCAGGCTACAACGGAGAACTTTTTCCGTTTATTCAATGCTAGGCTCTGCTGACATTTGGCGAAAAGCGGTTATTTATCAGTCAGTTATAGAAATCCGCGAATCTGAAAAAGATCCTTGTATATCAAGCGATTGCGCAAATTCTGAGATGAAATGTCAACACGGCCTAGAAGACGCTAACGCAGTCATGTGCCGCACGGGCAAAGCTATTCCGGCTGTGCGGAAAATCATCCCCAGCGCGGGGCCGCTTCATATTCAACCCCCAAATGGTCCAGGATACGCGCAACCACAAAATCGACCATGTCTTCCATGGTCTTGGGTTGATGATAAAAACCGGGACTTGCCGGCATGATGACAACGCCAAGACGCGCGAGCTTGAGCATGTTTTCAAGATGAACGACCGACAGAGGCATCTCGCGCGGCACCAGGATGAGCTGGCGCTGTTCTTTTAGCATTACGTCCGCGGCCCGTTCCAGCAAATCACGACTGGCTCCTGTCGCAATTGCCGACAGGGTGGCGCTGCTGCACGGACAGATCACAAAACTGCGAGGGGCATTGGAGCCGCTGGCAACATGGGCTGTCCATTCATCGAGGCCAAATACCGCAAGCTGTTCCGAGCTGGCACCATAGCGCTGCGCCAGGATGCTCAGGATATCCCGAGGGTGCTTGGGCAATTCGAGTCCGGTTTCCAGATCGATGATGATCCGAGCCGGATCCGAGATCAGCAGGGACACATTTTCCCCAGCCTTTATCAGTATTTCCAGCAATCGTAATCCGTAGGCGGCTCCCGAGGCGCCCGTTATGGCCAATCCGATAGTGTGGTTGTTCATTTTCGTTATCGATTCGCAAAAGATGATCTCCGCTGGAGACTAGCCACGATAGGCACGAAAAAACACGAAAAAAACCGGGCGTTTTCTTCGTGTTTTTTGCGGATATTACTTTACTTGAACGCTATCTTTCATGGATCGATAACGCAACACGGCCGGAACCAAAATACGCCACGAAGATTTTTCGGTCGTTTTGTTCAAAATTCCGGCGCTAACCGGCTAATTTGCCGCCCGTCCCCCGACACCTCTGGTCCCTTCCGTGATCGTCTTGGCCGATTCCTTGGGCCGAAGGTCGCGCGTCGCCTTACCCGTGCGCCACAGCTCGCTGTTGCCGAGTTCCGCCAGTTCCGCCGTCAGCGTTTCCTGGTAATTGTCGGCCCCACAGGCCTCGATCACGCGCTGAGTTTCTGCCCCGTCCTTGACCCGTTGATAAAGATCCTTGAAAACAGGCAGCGTGGCCGCCTTGAATTTCGGGAGCCAATCCAACGCGCCGCGTTGCGCCGTGGCCGAGCAGTTGGCATACATCCAGTCCATGCCGTTCTCATCGACTAGGCGAATCAGGCTTTGGGTTAGCTCTTCGACGGTCTCGTTGAAGGACTCGCTGGGGCTGTGGCCGTTTTCCCTGAGCACTTGGTATTGGGCCTCCATGAGCCCGGCCAATGCACCCATCAGAACGCCACGCTCGCCGGTAAGATCGCTGTAGACTTCGTTTTCGAAAGTGGTTGGGAACAGATAACCGCTGCCGATACCGATACCCACCGCGATGGCCCGATCCTTGGCGCGTCCCGTATAGTCCTGGAAGACGCCGAAACTGGAGTTGATGCCCGCTCCCGAGAGGAAATTCCGGCGGACATTGAGCCCGGAGCCCTTGGGGGCGACCAGCAGGACATCGCAGTTGTCCGGCGGAATGATATTGGTCTGATCTTTGTAGACAACGGAAAAACCATGGGAGAAATACAGGGCATCCCCCGCGTCGAGACACGGTTTAATCGCAGGCCAGATCGCCTTTTGCGCGGCATCGGACACTAACATCTGGATGATGGTCCCACGTTTGGCAGCTTCTTCCATCTCGAAGAGCGTCTCGCCAGGCACCCAGCCATCGGAAACGGCTCGATCCCAGTCTTTTTGGAACCGTTTTGCCTGGCCGATGATGACGTTCAGACCATTTTCCTTCATGTTCAGGGCCTGGGCCGGCCCCTGGACGCCATAACCGAGTACGGCAATCGTCTCGTCTTTCAATATATCCCGCGCCTTGGCAAGCGGAAACTCTTCACGCGTGATGACTTCTTCCACGACGCCGCCAAAATCGATCTTTGCCATGTGTATTGCTCCGTATTTTTGGGCTGTATGCAAACGCACCTTGTCATGAAGCACAATCCGGGTTTGCATATCTTTTGATTCATAAATTTGAAGCACAAAATTATATGGCTTCGCTTGGCGGGGGGGAAGGTTAGAATCGAAGGTTGATGACATATATGCGGCAAAAGCACCAATGCCTATATTTTGAACCTTCTTCAGAACAAGCGTTGATTGTATCGAAGTGTGTAAATGCCTGTTTGGTTAAAGTGATATCGGTTGCAAAAGCGGTAGAATCGGCCCGTGATTTGCGCAAATTCTCGGCCAATAGATCACTATTGGCCGAAAATTTGCGAAAAAATGGCCTCGATTCTCCGCTTTTTCGCTACGATATCTTTTTACAAACAGGCTCTTACTCTGGAGGCCATCCGAAGACAGAATGCGGTTTTTCGCCACACAGTGGTGTAGTAACATAATGCATTGAATTCCGGCGTGGCCGGTAGGCAGCTACCGCGCGCCAATATCCCGAGGATCTTCGAGAAAACGACAAAAAGTGAGATTACACCCTAAATGAGCAGTCATACTTCACACCAATTTACGCATGCCTATTATCACGAGATGCCGGACGGCACGATAAAGCAGATAAATCCCTTTACAGGGACGGCGGTGTGGACTCCACCCGGTAGGGGTGATAAACCCATCTCGAACGTTATCCCGGCGTCGGCGAAGAAAATTGACGTCACTAAACGGGAGGACTACTGCAATTTTTGTTCGGTACGCTACCTCAATACCCCCCCGGAAAAGGCCCGGATGATAGAAAAAAAGGGGAAGCACGTCATACTAAAAGACGTAAAGGCAGAGGAACTCCATGACACGGACGCCGAATTTCGACGCGTTCCCAATCTTTTCGAGATCGTTACCTACGATTATTGGACAACAAATTACGATTTCGGAATGACACCCGAGAACGTACAGCGCAAAGCCGATTACTTATCTTCGGCCGAAGGCATCCGGCATGTTATCGACATCGTGGATCTTAAATTACGGGCGGCCAATTACACCGATCAGCAGATCAAAAGCATTTCCCTGGAAGAAAAATTAAAGATGTCGAATGCGTTTTTCGGTGGCGGGCATGAGTTGATCGTGGCGCAACACCACTATAGATCGAAAGCCGAATACGACAGCGAACTCTGCTCATCCGGGGAACTTACGCCGGATGAGCATTACCGGTATTTCATGTTTACCATCGATGCGATAGAGGATATCGTCAAAGCAAACCGTTATGTACGTTATGTGAGTGTATTCCAGAACTGGCTGTCCAATGCGGGGGCCTCCTTCGATCACTTGCACAAGCAATTGGTGGCCATCGACGAGTGGGGTGTCGCTATCGAACGCGAGATCCACCATTTCCGAATAAACCAAAAC
>JABDQX010000147.1 GCA_013042035.1 Gammaproteobacteria bacterium | reverse complement strand
AGCAATTGATTTTGGCGTCCTTGAGATCGCGCTGCATCAATACCGCGTGGGAACCGGGTTTCGGGTTGATGGTCCCTTCGGGAAGTTTCCAGATCTTCTCGGCGATAGCGCGGTGCTTGGGATTCTTAACTACCATGTCGGCGGGCAGGCGGTGGGCGAATGTGCCTACCTCTCGGGCGGTGCCACAGGCCGACGGCTGTCCGGTGAGGGAGACCGGCCCGCAACCGGGTTTGGAGATCTTGCCGGTCAACAGATGGATGTTATAGATGAGGTTGTTCATCCAGGTGCCACGGGTGTGCTGATTGACGCCCATGGTCCAGTAGGAGACCACGTTGCGCTTGGGGTCGGCGAAGATCTTGGCCAATTCGATAAGTTTGCTTTGGGAAACCCCGGAGAGCTCGCTGGCCTTTTCCACGGTGTATTCGGAGACGAATTGCTTATAAGCGGCGAAGTCCATGGGCTGGGAGCCGCCCTGTTTGGTGGCGTTTTTAGCCCGCTGCTCGCGCGGGTCTTCCGGGCGCAATCCGTAGCCGATATCGGGATTACCGAGCCGGAAGTTGACATGCTTTTTGACGAACGCCTCATCCACCGCGCCGTTTTGAATAATATAGTTGGCGATGAAGTTGGCGATGGCCAGATCCGACTGGGGATGGAACACGATGGGAAGATCGGCCAGCTCGAAACAGCGATGCTCGTAGGTGGACAGCACCGCCACCTTGCATTCCGGGTGGGTCAGACGACGGTTGGTGAGCCGTGACCACAGGATCGGGTGCATCTCCGCCATGTTGGATCCCCACAGCACGAAGTCATCGGCATTTTCCAGATCATCGTAGCAACCCATGGGCTCGTCGATGCCGAAGGTGCGCATGAAACCGGCCACGGCGGACGCCATGCAGTGGCGGGCATTGGGGTCGAGATGGTTGGAGCGAAAACCCGCTTTACAGAGTTTGACCGCCGCATAGCCCTCCCACACCGTCCACTGACCGGAGCCGAACATCGCGACCCCTTCCGGCCCTTTTTGCTTCAAGGTCTCTTTCCACTTCTCGGCCATGATATCGAAAGCCTCGTCCCAGGAAACCGGCTCAAAGGCCCCGTCCTTGTGATATTGCCCATCGCGCTTGCGCAATAGTGGCTGGGTGAGGCGATCCTTCCCATACAGGATCTTGCCGAGGAAGTAACCCTTGATGCAGTTGAGACCGCGATTGACGGGGGCATCCGGATCACCTTGAGTGGCCACGATACGGCCATCCTTGACGCCCACCAATACCGAACAACCCGTACCGCAATAGCGGCAAGCCGCTTTATCCCAGCGGATGTCGTCGTTAGCCTTCGCGCTCTTTTCGATTTCGGCAAGCGCGGCGGTGGGCGCGGCCACGCCGGCGACGGCAGCGCAGGCGGCCACCGCCTGGGCTCGGATGAAATTACGGCGACTTAGGTTCATGGGGACTCCCTCTTTAGAATTACGAATTATGAAGTGAATCTTTCCGGTTCCGAACGGTCCTGGAATCCATATCTTTGGCCATCAAGGACTCACGGCTCTTAAATACATTGGGATGAGGCCGCTACGCGGAGGATTCGTAGCGTTTTCCCCGTGCAGTTCCCTGACACAACTCAATCCCTTGCCACTTCAGTCCGGAAAGACCGGCAAAGCCTTGGTCATTACTGAACAGGACCGCGTCATGGGTGATGGCGGTCGCGGCAATGATGGCGTCCGGTAGTTTCAACCGATACTCCCGGCGCAGAGCAATTGCGCGTTGCTTGATTTTTTCATGGATGCCGATGACTTCTATATCGTCGATAAAACGCCGTAGCCATGCTTGCTGCTCATCGTTCAAGCCGGGGAAAGAGAAAAGCTCCATCTCCGTAATCACGGAAATGAGGTATTCTCCGGACGGTAGATTATCGGCCAACAGTCCCTTCTGCAGATAGATTACTAAGTTGGTATCGAGAACCGCCTTCATTCCCGATCAGCCCCATTCATCCCGGAGCGCTCTCTGATAATCCATTCCGTCCATGGGCCAATCGACCGTATGGCTGTATCTCATCGGATCGATGGTCCTGATGGCATTCGGTTTAGGGTCCGATTCGAAGAGAATGCCAGCCTCCTTGAGTCTTTTCGCATCATCATAGGCCCGGATATCCGCCAGCTCTTCTATGGCCCGCACAATTTCCTCCCACTCCCCTATCGACAGCAGAACGGATGTCTTGTTGTGGTTTTCATCAATGACATAAGCCGGATGAAATGCTGTCATAACTTTACTCCCTACTCGCTTATTTTTTCTCGAAATCATCTTCATGGTAATGGTACACGAGACTGGCGTCGATGATTCCATCTACATCGCCAAGCTTCAGGACGGTTTCGTTGAATAGTTCCGGGTCGTCCCCTTCCACGGTAACGACCATGCGCCCGTCGGGGGCGGTGGCATGGATCTCCACGCCTTCCAACTTCTCAAGCACGCTTTCGATGGCGGTAAGGCGGTTGGAATGTGCGTGTAACAGGATGCTGCAAAGATCCATTTACTCGGTTATCCCTAGATATTTGAGGCCGTTCCACGAGACTCGGAATATTTTTTCATACCATAGGGCAGCGGTTTTACGATTCCCTTATGACAATCAATACAGGTTTCACCGGCATTTAACCCTTCAATATGTTGATCCATGCCCCGCTGTCCCTGGCGAACATAATCCATGGCGTCGGCATCGTGGCAGCCGCGACACTCCCGTGAATCATTTTTCTTCATCCTTCGCCACACTCTTTCCGCCAATTCCTGGTGCTTGGCGTTGAATTTTTCCTCGGTATCGATGGTTCCCATGAAGTGGTGATATAACTCGTTGGTAGCTTGTATTTTCCGCAAAAGCTTGGGGATATATTTTTTTGGCACATGACAATCCGGGCAAGTGGCTCGCACACCGGTTCGGTTGGTATTATGGCTGCTCTGAAGGT
>JABDQX010000143.1 GCA_013042035.1 Gammaproteobacteria bacterium | reverse complement strand
ACCAACATGTATGCCAACATGAACGATAAGCCGTTGCAGAAAACCACCAGAGAAGACGCCCTGGCGCTGCAAGCCAAGCGCGCGGCAGAGATGGCCGCCTACCGCAAAACCGTAGATGCCAGCGCCTGCAAGACGGCGATCGATAAGCTGGCGAATGCGGAACCTGCCGAAGTCGTGGATGCCGCCGTCGAGGCCGCCGCCGCCGGCGCAACCCTGGGCGAGATCGGCGGGGCACTGGCAAAAGAAGATGCCTTCGATACCGTCATGAAACCGGTTGCCATCCACCGGGGCGCCGAAGCTTACGAGGCGCTGCGCGAGGCGACCAAGGCCTATACCGAAAAGAACGGCACGCCACCGAAGGTCTTTTCCGCCAACATGGGGCCGATTCCCCAGCACAAGGGCCGGGCCGACTTCAGCCGGGGCTTCCTGGAAGTGGGCGGTTTCGATGTCATCGGCAACGACGGTTTCAAGACCGTTGAAGACGCGGCCAAGGCAACCAAGGATTCCGGCGCAGCCGTCGTGGTTATTTGTTCCACGGACAAGACCTACCCGGATCTCGTGCCACCCCTGGCGAAGCTTCTCAAGGATAACGACCCCAAGACCACCGTATTGCTGGCGGGCTACCCCAAAGAGCACGTGGAAGCCTTCAAGGCAGCCGGCGTGGATGACTTCATCTTCATGGGGGCAAATTGCCTCGGACTGATGCAAAAACTACAAAAGAATTTCTAATACCCCAAACCAGTTTGCTGCCTTAAAATACGCAACAACCTTTTGATTATCATCAAGAATAAATCGAAGGGCGTTGCCGTGTGCAGCACCAGGAGGCAACCATGAGTCAAATACCTGACTTCACAAAACTCGACTATGATGCCGTCACCTTCCCCGATAGCAGTTTCGATGCGTGGAAGGCCAAGGCCGAAAAAATCTCGGGCAAAACCCTCGATCAAATGATCTCCTCGACCATGGAGAACATCGACGTCAACTCGCTTTATACAAAAGAAGACAGCGCCGGTTTTCCCCATCTCGGTTATGTAGCGGGGATCCCGCCCTACTTCCGTGGGCCGTATCCGTCCATGTATGTCACCAAGCCTTGGACGGTGCGTCAGTACGCCGGCTTCTCCACCGCCGAAGAGAGCAACGCCTTTTACCGGCGCAATCTCGCGGCGGGACAGATGGGCCTTAGCATCGCCTTCGATCTCGCCACCCACCGGGGTTACGACTCCGACAACGAACGGGTGGTCGGGGATGTGGGCAAGGCCGGGGTCGCCATCGACTCCATGGCCGACATGAACGTCCTGTTCGACGGCATACCGCTGGATAAAATGTCCGTCTCCATGACCATGAACGGCGCCGTCTTGCCGATCCTTTCCTACTTCATCGTCTCCGGCGAAGAACAAGGCGTCAAACACGAGCAGCTCACCGGCACCATCCAGAACGACATATTGAAAGAGTTCATGGTGCGCAATACCTATATCTACCCGCCGGATCCTTCCGTGCGCATCATCGGTGACATCTTCTCCTACACCACCAAAGAGATGCCGAAATTCAACAGCATCAGCATCTCCGGTTATCACATGCAAGAAGCCGGCGCCACCGCCGATATCGAGCTTGGCTACACCCTGGCCGATGGACTCGAGTATCTGCGTACCGGCATCAAGGCCGGCATGGATGTCGATGCCTTTGCTCCGCGCCTGTCCTTCTTCTGGGCCATCGGCATGAACTACTTCATGGAAGTGGCCAAGATGCGGGCGGCGCGCTTGCTCTGGTCCAAGACCGTCAACCAGTTCAATCCCAAAAACCCCAAGTCCCTGGCGCTTCGTACCCATTCGCAAACCTCCGGCTGGAGCCTCCAGGAACAGGATCCCTTCAACAACGTGGCCCGCACCGTCATCGAAGGCATGGCCGCCGCCCTGGGGCACACCCAGTCGCTACACACCAACGGACTGGACGAGGCCATTGCGCTGCCCACCGACTTCTCGGCGCGCATCGCCCGGAATACCCAGCTCTATCTCCAGGATGAGACCGGCATCTGCAAGGTGGTCGACCCCTGGGGCGGATCCTATTACGTGGAGGCCCTGACTCAAAAGCTGATCAATCGCGCCTGGGGCCATATGCAGGAAGTCGAGGAACTCGGCGGCATGGCCAAGGCCATCGAAACGGGGCTTCCCAAGATGCGTATCGAAGAGGCCGCCGCGCGTCGTCAGGCCCAGATCGATTCGGGCAAGGAAACCGTGGTCGGGCGCAACAAGTACCGTCTGCCCAAGGAAGAGCCCCTGGAGATTCTCGATATCGACAACGACGCGGTGCGCCGCGCCCAGGTCGAGCGCCTCAAACGGGTCCGCTCCGAGCGCGATGACGTCAAGGTGCGCGCTGCGCTGAACGCCATCACGGAAGCTGCCGAAACCGGCAAGGGTAACCTGCTGGAACGGGGCGTCGAGGCAGCAAGAGCCAGAGCGACCCTTGGGGAAATCTCGGATGCCATGGAAAAGGTCTATGGTCGCCACAAAGCCGCCATCCGCTCCATCAGCGGCGTCTACAGCAAGGAATTCGGCGATGACCCGGAGCTGACCAAGGTCCACAAGATGATCGAAAGCTTCGAGCAGCGCGAAGGCCGCCGGCCGCGCATGATGGTGGCCAAGATCGGTCAGGACGGACACGACCGTGGCGCAAAAGTGGTCGCCACCGCCTTCGCCGATCTCGGTTTCGACGTAGACATCGGCGCGCTCTTCCAGACGCCGGGTGAAGTGGCCCGTCAGGCCGTCGAAAACGATGCCCATGTCATCGGCATGAGCACCATGACCGCCGGCCACAAAACCTTGCTGCCGGAACTGGTCAAGGAACTCAAGGGACTGGACCGCGAGGACATCATGGTGGTCGTCGGTGGCGTGATTCCCGCCCAGGACTATGACTTCTTGTATAAGAACGGGGCTTCGGCCATCTTCGGACCGGGGACGGTGATTCCGGTTGCAGCCCAGAAGGTGATCGCGGAGTTGGATAGGAGGCATGGGGCATAAAATTTCGCTGCGCGGGCTGACGCCCGCGCGGCGAAATTTTATTTGTGCGCCCCAAGGAGGGGCGCAATGATTTTGTCAGCCGTCAATGGCTAAGAGGGAGTGTTGTGGCAACCAAATTTTCGACATCGGATGATATTTACAGAAAGCTGGTGCA
>JABDQX010000141.1 GCA_013042035.1 Gammaproteobacteria bacterium | reverse complement strand
TTTGTAGTGCCACTCGGGGAAATTACACGTCGTAACTCACTGACGTGCAAATGGTTTTTTTAGGGCGTGTTAAACTTGGGTTATGGTAGGCAGTTACATTATTTCTCTCTTCCTTCCGTCGAAATGGCCATTGATCGGGTTCGATATCGTGTCGAGCAAGGCGGACATGGAATCCCGGAATCCGTTATCAGAAGGCGATTCGAAAGAAGCCGGGCTGTAACGTCTCTCCCTCTTAGCTGAACTTCATCAACTCTTGTCCCTGGCTAAATTAGGCGCCTGGGAGCAACAATCCCCAGCGCATAGCGATACGAACAGGTCAGTATGAAGGCTGGCCATCCTGGTTTATTGTGGGAACTGAAAAATGAATCTCCCCACCAACACAGGAGGCCAGCCTATGTGCCGTATGATCGGTTCGATCCGCACCCTAAAGCAACATCTTTTTACCCTGAAGTCCAATCCTTGTGCCTACAGGCCAAAGAGATGTCCCCAATGTGGGCACGGTGGTCTTTGGGGTCACGGCATGTACCAGCGTAAAGGGGATCGCTCGCTGGTAAGCGAGAATCGGTCTGTCTTGATCCCCATCCCTCGTTTTCGCTGCCCGTATTGCAATACCACCTGTTCGCGCCTACCGGGGTGTCTGAGCCCTCGGCGCTGGTATCCCTGGGATGCGCAGGCCATAGCGTTGTTCTTGGTTCTCAGGGGCAACCAACTTGCCCTCATACGCAAGTTGGTTGTTGCCTCTGGGGATACCATCAGACGCTGGCGGGCTTGGCTGGCCGAACGCACCGAGACGTTCGAATTCCACCTGCGCAGCGCCTTTTCTCACCTGGGCCGGTACGGTCAGGGAGAGGCGTTTTGGACAGCGACACTGACAACGCTGGGATTGTTTGATGCGATGGCGACGGTATGCCACCAAGGAGTGTCCGTCCCATGAGTTTTTGACGCTATTTGCGGGCGGGACAGGGCCAAGTTGCTGTTTTTTACACCCCACACACTTTGCCGCTACCCCATCCGCCTGCTTTCGTGGTCTCTTGTTTGCCCATTGAATTTCAATCAGGAGACACACATGAAAGATCTCAATCCCACAGCCTTGTTCCGGCTTTCGGTACTGGGCGCTCTGGTCAGCAGGGAGCGCCTGGACCGTGGCGAACTCAAGAGTGAACTGGAGCGTCTGGCCGCGCGTGACTATGACATTCCCGGCTCCTCCAAGACCCTTCTGTCGGCCAAGACCATCGAAGGCTGGTACTACGCCTACCGCAAGGAAGGTATCGAGGGACTCGAACCCCATCCCCGCTCGGACAGTGGTCTGAGCAAACTCTCGCCGAAGTTGCAGGCGCTGTTGCTGGCCGCCAAGCGGGAAAATCCCCGCCGCTCGATCCGGGTGCTAAAGCGCCTAATGGAAGAGGAAGGGTATGCGGGCAAGGATGAGCTCTCGCGCTCGGCTATTCACCGCCTGTTACAGCGCCACGACCTTTCACGCCCCACCTGCCTGGATAGCCCGAAGGAGGAGTTTCGCCGTTTTCAGGCACCCTACGCCGGGGATATCTGGTATGGCGACGTGATGCATGGCCCTCGCATTATCGTCGATGGCCGCAGGCGTAGAATCTATCTGGTCACGGTCATGGATGATGCCTCGCGGCTAGTCGCCCACAGCGCCTTCTGCCTTGGCGAGACGGCGCTGGATATCGAAGGGGTACTCAAGCAGGCGCTCTTGAAGCGCGGACGGCCACGCAAGCTGGTAGTCGATAACGGAGCTGCCTATCGCGCACTCTCATTGCAGAGCATCTGCGCCAGATTGAAGATCCACCTCATCTATTGCCGGCCCTATGCCCCCGAAGGCAAGGGCAAGCTGGAGCGCTGGCATCGCACGTTGCGCGGCCAGTTCCTCACCGAGATGGATTTCCAAGACCTCTCCCTGGACGACATCAATGCGCGTCTTTGGGCCTGGGTCGAGCAGTCCTACCACCGCAACGGCCATGATGGATTGGATGGCCTAACCCCGCTGGCCCGCTACCAAAAGGACCTCTCACGGGTCCGGTCACTGGGCGAATACGCCGCCACCATCGACCAGCTCTTCTACCACCGCCAGAGCCGAAAAGTCCGCAAGGACGGTACCGTGTCCTGTGGCGGGCGAGTATACGAAGTCCCCTATGAATTGAGTGGCTGGACTATCTACGTCCTCGTCGACCCCCATCGCGAAGTAGTGGTCGGTATTGAGGACGGGGAGGGCAAAAGCCTCGGGCCTGTCACCGAACTCGACCCGGTGGCCAACAGCCATCGGCCACGCACAAAACCCAACAACGACACCCTACCGGAACCAGCGCCCGCCACCGGACTCAACCCCATCGAGTCGGCATACCGCCGTTACTACGGCTCAATCAGGGAATAACACCATGCACTACCTACAACACTTTGGCCTGACACACTCGCCACTTGACAAAAAAGCACCAGCACTATGGGATGACGGTACCCTTACAGACCTCAAGCAACGCTTCGGGTGGCTCCTGGAGAGCCCCGGTATCGGCATGCTCATCGGCGAACCGGGGGTCGGCAAAACCGCCGCCTTGCGCACCATCTGCCAAACCGCCAACCCACACCGATACAAAACCATCTACCTGCCCGAGACCGACTTCGGCAGACTCGATATCTATCGCGCACTGGCCATCGCACTGGGGCTGCAACCTTCTTATCGGCGCTCCATGCTGTGGCGTGACATCAAACAGCACATCCTCGACATGGTCGATAACAAACGCCTGCAGCCCGTTTGGATCATCGACGAGGCGCAAAACCTCCCTCCCGAATTCTTCCGCGATTTCCCGGCCTTCCTTAACTTCGCCTTCGACTCCCGTGACATCATCACTGTCTGGCTGGTCGGACATCCCGGACTGGACAATCTCATCCATCGCGCGCCTTATGCCGCCCTCAAAAGCCGCGTACAGGCAAGTGTGCGTCTGGAACCGACCCTCGATCGGGAACGCTTTCGTCAACTCATCGAACATGCCATCGAGAAGGCTGGATGCTCCCACAACCTGCTCTCCGACTCAGAGCCTGTGAAAAAATTGATTTTCAGTTCCCCCATTGAGGTATCAGCTCGGAAAAAATTTTCGGTAGCCAAGTATCGAAAACCGGCCTTGCATATGGGTACCTTACATCATAAACATGATATTGCGCTGATTTATATAATTTAGTTTTCTGTCTTACGCTGCTTTCAGACGCAAAGAAGCTGCACGCATGACGTTATGGGCTAATGCAAACCATACCAAAACAGTCTTTACCTTCCTGAGACCGCGCACAGTGAACTGCCAGAGTCCACGATTGCGGGCAATTGCGTTGACACATTCGGCTGTTGAAGCGCGTTGTTTGTAAATCTCTTTGGCCTCATCTGTACCCATACGTTTACGCCAGTTGGCAACCGCCTCGCTGTCCTTTGGCATGGGTTCATAGGGGTTGCGATTTTTGTCCTTCGGTTTTGGAACAGGCGCGTACACCGTTATACCTTTTGCCGTGCAAGTTTCTATTTCCTCTTGCTTGTTGAACCCTCCGTCCACCAAGGACTCATCGGGGTATTTTCCGTAGCTGCCTTCTATTCTATCCATCATGGAAGACAGTTGGCCTTGGTCGCTACCCTCGTTTACCACCTCTACTTGAGCGATAATTTGACTATCGGTATCCGTAGCGATTTGGGCATTGAACGCCGGGCGGAATCCACCATCGGCCATCTTCATTACCCGCGTATCCGGGTCGGTCGTCGATACTCGGGCCTTTTCCTTGTCCTGTTCCTTCTTCTTTTCTTTTACTTCAGGCAGTTGTCGCAACGCCTCAGTAACTCGCTTCTTTCGCTCCCGAGTAGCCCTTTCCTGGGCCGCTTGTTTACGCTTATCCGTCTGTGCCGGGTTTTCCTCTCGTTCTTTTCGCGCCGCATCAACGCGCTCTTTCGCATCTTCCAAACATTCTTCCAGCGTCTTTTCGCGGCGAAACGATGCCGCTCCCGCATTCGCTCGCACACGCATACCGTCCTGGGCTACTCGCGATAAATCTACCAAGCCCTCTTTCATCAGTACCGCAACATAATACGTGAATTGCTCTTCCAACCACTGCTCGTTCCCAACAAAAAAATCCGATAGTGTGTGGTGATTGATATTTACCCCTCCACACAACCAGATAAATGCGCTATGGCTGTTGCATAGCTCCTCTAATCGGCGCGCACTCGTTTCACCGTACACAATCCCGTACAACCACACTGCCATCAGAATCTTGGCATCTATCGCCGGACGCCCCGCTACTCCTTCTACCGACTTTACCTGCCCATATAACAGGCTTAAATCCAACCCCTCAACAAACTCCCAAACTATCCTTGCCGGATGTTCCGGGCCTATCAGTCTCTCTATTATCCGAGGACGCGTATCTTCACGGGTTCTATCCGCACAACTCAAACGGGGAAGCTGTCCTTTCTCTTTCATACCGCACTCTCTGAAATTTTCCTTTCTCTTACGTCAATAGCACAGCACAATTCGGCTCAATGTTTGCTGTCCTCCTGATACTAACCCTCTCACACTTTCACCTTCCATGAGGTTTTCGGGATTTTTTCACAGCCTCTCAGGGCTCGAACGCCTGCGACAAGCCTCCCGAGGAATCCCGCGCCATGCCGGGAATCTCCTCAAGCGCTCCTTGCAGATCGCCGCCGACAAGGGCATCAACCACATCCCCGACGACGTACTCGAACAGGCCATGAAGGAATTGCGATGAACGACCTGCTACGACTCTTTCCCGATGACATTTCCGATGAAACTGCCGCCGTGACCGACGATTTGCTCGGAGAACTCATCAAGGCTTGGGAGTGGCGCTACTTTCACCAAATCCGCCGATTCCACGAGAATAATCGCCCCGAACCAACCAGCAACCCATTCGAACCATAGAAGCGCAACTTACAGGCTGTCATCGTCCCGAACCGTCACCGGGCCTAATTTGCCCTTTGATGGGGCGGGACAAACTCCTTCTGTCTCACCTGATATAGGATGAGTCACTTCCCCTTTAGTAATCCGGGACGTAACACATAGGGCCTTCCTACAAACTCGACGTCGTCGGCACCGTCCATGCTAGTGGCGGCTTCGATTCCTCCTCCGATGCTCGCTTCAAGAAGAACGTCCAACC
>JABDQX010000140.1 GCA_013042035.1 Gammaproteobacteria bacterium | reverse complement strand
GCCTTAAGAATCCCGAGCCCAGATTCCGGCTCTTCCGGCCAATAGGCATCGGCCAGCCCGCGCATCCATGGAGCCTCATCTTCCCGGCCTATCAGTTCGATCAAGGTTAGCCAGGCGCCAAACCGCCGTTCCGGCAGGCTATTTTCCAGATGGCGCTGCAATTCCTCCCGGAAAACCGTTTCCAGTTCGGGCCGATACTGGCGGGCGAGACGCGAGTGTTCCGCGCAAGGCGGCAGTTCCAGCAATCGCAGGGCGAGGCGGGCGTAGACCTGGCGTTGTTTGGGTTGGTTGCCCAGCGCCCCGTCCTCCAGGATCTCCAGGGCGAGACGGGAGCCGAGCAGGATGGTTTGGGTCAGGTCGGTGCTTTGGGGAAAATCATTTTCGCCGTCCCTGGCACTGGGTTTATTGAAGCCATCCCTGGACACTGGTTCCCGGCTTCCCTGCCGGGATGACGTTTTGCCATTGATGGCACTAGTTCCGTTACCATGAAGGTACTGGGGGCTCGCTTCGCTCGACCCCAGCCACCCAGGGTCTTTCGCCACCGGGGGTGATGCGCCCACAACCGGACCGTCCGGATAAACGCCTTGGTGGGATCCCCCGTCACCTTCGTTGTATTCGCCGCACAGGGCCTGGACGCTGTCTCGTAGGTGTTGTTTGTCGTGAAAACAGCGGCCGGTGGCGAACAGGAATACATTGCGCCAGTGGGTACTCGGGGCGATGGCCCGCAGGCGTTGGCGTATTTCATCATCACTGCCGTTCATGAGCCATTGGGCGGCCATGAATTCCTGTAGGGAGCGGATCTCGAAACCGATGACGCCTTCCCGTGGCGCCACCAGGAACACCAAGCGTTCCAGGGCGGCATCAATGACGTTTTGCGTCAGCCGAGCCAGTTCTTCCCCTTGGTGCCCTTCGTCGGTGAGGCGCTTGCCGACCAGTTCGCGAAATTCCGCCTCCCCCATGACCGCCTCGGTGCCGCCGGATTGTTCCGAGTGAATCTGCAAGTGGCACCCGACCTGTTGGTGGATGGCGTGGATGTCGGCCTCATAGCTGTTGAGAAGATCGGCGGCGGGGATATCGCGTTCTTTTTCGCGCCGGAAGATGACCTGATAGTAGTCGTTGAACAGGCGCCAGCGCTCCTGGGGCGGCTGGCCGACGCTTTCCACCAGCAGGGCCATGATGGTGACCTGCAAGGGGCTGCGCATCAGGCGGGCGGTGGCCGGTTCCTTGGCGGCGCGTTCCAGCCGCCCGGTAACCCGTTGTTGCTTATCCCGGTCGTTGAGCCAGCGCTGTTCCGCCAGACGCCCGGCATAATGGAGGGCGTTTGGCACCGGGAGCGGCAACAGATAGCGATGGTGGTAGTAGCGGGAGTCGAAGTCGTCGCTGTAGCCCTGGGGACGGGTGGTGGCTACCAGCAGGAGATCCGCATTGCCGGCATGGGCGTCGACGAGAAAGTCCTGAACGGCGTCCAAAACTTCAGCGCGGTTGGAGGATGCCGGAACTTCATCCAGACCATCCAAGGCAATCAACCAAGGGTAGACGCCCAGCCATGCCCGCAGATCCTCCTGGACAATCTCGTGATCCGTGCGTTTGCGGATATGTTGCAGCAGGTAATCGAACAGCGAGCTGGCCACGCCCTTTGCCAGCGCGCTGGCAAAAGCATTGAGTTCCACCCGCAGTGGGAAACGGGCCATGGCGGGGAGTTCCAGGGATTCGGCCTCACATTGCGCCCGTATCAGGTGGCAGGCGTCCCGGGACTCTGGGGTGAGGTGTGCGTTTTGAGCGGTATCCAGTAATGAGACTCGGTGCAACTGACAAAGAAACTGGGTGAGAGTGCTCTTGCCCTGGCCAGGTCCGCCCACCAGCACCACGCGCCCGGGCAGGGTTTGGTTGGTCTGTGAATCGGCATCAGCGGCCCGTTGTCCGGGCCGGTTCTCAGCAGGGTTGGATTGGGAATCGAGCCGCCGCGCCCCCAAGTGCAGGATCTCCGAGATGCCGCTGGGCGTTTCTGTTTCCTGGCCGGTATCGGTGACAGCGGACGCTCTGGCGAATTCCTCGGCATTGCCCACCGGCAAATCGACGAACACCTTGGCAAGGGGCGTGCGGCCCTCATCGCTGTGCCCGGCCTGACCGAGTTTGACGTATTGGTCGGCCAGCAGATCCTTTTGCATCAACAGGGACATGACCTGGCGAAAATCCGGGCGTTGCGGCTGCATGTGTTCCAACACCGCCGTCAGCACATCTCCCGGCGTGATCCAGGCGGAATAAGCCGTGCGGACATCCGAGTGCGTATCGAGGAGTGTACAAATCTGGTCATAATCCCAGATATGGAAACTCTTGAGCCCGAGTTTGGGTATGTACTCGTTGAGCAGTTGGGTGGCTTTGTCCTTGCCGCCTGTGTCCGCTACCGGGGTCAGAACGACGTTGGTGGCGAAGAGATAGTATTCGGGCCTGCGCAGCTTGCGTTTGGGATCGGCGAATTTTTCCAGATCCCCGCGCAAGGCATCCAATGCCCAGTTTCCATCATCACCGCCGGGCCGCTGGCGGAATTTGGCCTGGACCACCAGATAACCGTTCCAGGGATCGGCATCGTTGGGAAACTCCATGGGGCCATCGAAGGTGGCCTCCCGTCCACCGTCCGGGCCGTCGCCAAAGACTACGACACCCGGACCGATGACGGCCACGGCCAAGGCCTGAACGAGTTGCTCGAAGGATCGGGTGGAAAGGTGACGGGAGAGATCGTAATCCATGGTTATTCCGGAGTTATTTCCGTACGCGGCACTAGCGCGGCAAGGGTTTGTATAGATCGTGGGTTCGTTTCCCACATACTTCGGCGGGAAATTCAAAGTTCTCACTTTTCAGTTGACGGAATAATACGATTCGGTCCTTCTAGTTTCATCCTACCCGTGCGGATCCGTGCCTGTAAACAACCAACGAACTAATTTTTCTATAGGAATTATCATTCTGATATGTTTTTTCTTCCGGGTAAGGGACTAAACCCCAGTTGCTATCGGTTAAGTCATGTTTAAGAATAGCCTTGATCTTTAATGTGACAGCACAACTTTGCTTCGAGGCAATGAGGAGTATCATGCGACCCAAACCATTAGCGAATATACGCGTCATCGATCTCACGCGACTGCTCCCCGGTCCCCTGTGCACACTTTATCTTGCGGATATGGGCGCCGATGTCATAAAGGTCGAGGATCCCAGGATCGGCGACTACGCACGCGCCGCTGCGGGCCCCGACCGATCTCCGAGCGCCTATTTTCTGTGCGCAAACCGCAATAAACGGGGATTTCAGCTCGACCTGGGTCTGGCTGGGGGGCGGGAGGTCTTCCTGGATCTGGTGAAAGACGCCGATGTCGTCGTCGAGAGCTTCCGGCCCGGCGTGGTGGATAAACTGGGCATCGGTTATGAGGCCATCAAGGCCGTCAATCCCCGCATCGTCTATTGTTCCATCACCGGCTACGGCCAGACAGGACCCTATCGAACCCATGCCGGACACGATCTAAATTACTGCGCCTACGCTGGCATTACCGATCAAATCGGTCACAAGGGCGGCCCTCCCGCCATTCCCAACATCCAGTTCGCGGATCTGGCCGGCGGTACCCTGAGCGCTGCCATGGGTATCCTCGCCGCCCTGGTGGATGCCGGGCGCACCGGCGAGGGCCGTTATATCGATGTCTCGATGACGGACTGTGCCCTCGTCAATGCCATTGTCCCCTTGATCGGATACCTGGACGCCGGGCGCGTGGCACCCCGGGGTACCGATCTGCTCTCCGGTGCCTTGCCCTGCTACGGGATATACGAGACCTTAGACGGTCGCTACATGGCCATTGCCGCTCCGGAGGAAAAATTCTGGCAGGCCTTTTGCGAGGCGGTCGAGCACCCGGAACTTATCCCCGCGCGCATGGCCATGGGAAGCGAAGGCAAAGAGGCACGCGCCCGGGTGGCGGATATCTTCAAAGCCCATCCTATGTCTTGGTGGTTAGAGAAGCTGGCAGGTGTGGATTGTTGTGTCTCCCCCGTTCTCGGATTGGAAGAGAGTATGGACAATGAACACTTCAAGGCACGGGAGATGTTTATCAAAACGGATCGCTATTTCGATAATGGCGCTAGCGGCGAGGAAATGACGCAGTTTGCCTTCCCTCTGAAGATCAGCGACTTCGAGTTCGCAGTGGCGCGCCCCGCCCCGCAACGGGGAGAACATACGGCCGAGATTCTAGCCGGGCTTGGTTACAGCAGTGATCGGATCGAGGCGCTGGCCCGTGAAGGGGTAATCTGACGGTTCCATTACTAAGTAGTGATTGCTAATATACTGCCCGATTAAAAACGGTGAAACTTCAGCTTCTTTGAACGCCAAGGGATAAGTAACTCTATCCCGGATAATGAGCAAATTTATATCCTGCCCCTGACCGATGCATTCCCTGCCCGATAATCCCAAAAACCGGATAAGACCCACTCGCCTTGCCGATGATTCGGACAAACCCGGGATGAAATCAAAACGCCAACTGTAAAGAGCAATGCATGGCCTCATTTATTCTTTTACGTGTCAGTACACCGAATCAGGAAATTGCTGGAGCCATTGCCGAAGAGCTGGTGGGCAAGCATCTGGCGGCATCGGTTCATGTGACCGGTCCTATTGACACAACTTATTGGTGGAAAGATCGAATACACGATGGTGTGGAATGGCAATGTGAGGCCAGAACCCACGAATCCCTGGAATGCCGGGTAATGCAAGTCATCGCGAACCTACATCCCTATGAGGTGCCCGAAATATTTTCCCAGAAACTTCAGGCAATCACTCCCGAGTACGAGGCATGGTTGACGCGCTATACAACCGGGAAGGCGAACTCATGACAATAGGAAATCACCTGGGGAACTTCCAAAATCAAACAGTGAGAGCCTTCATTGCATTAAAAGTTCGGTAACACGAAACGATATCTCAACATGTGTTGTTTCCGGAATTTGGGATTCCGGGTGTTTGCGGTATGATTTTGCCTTTGCAAGGATAATCGTAACTTGAACGTTTTTAACGAGGTTGCCTGCGTGGCGCTATGCTCATGTCTCTAAAAAGCAAAATTCCTGAATGTCGCCACGGAAAGTGTGGTCTTGTGCGAATTAAAATTACGTTATATATCTTGGTCGGCCTGATTATCGCCGGTTGTCAGACAGTTCCGGATAGCCCACTTCTCTACGTCGGTGAGGATGAGCAGGCAGCTCGCGCGCTGATGGCCGCTGGTCGATTCAAGGAGGCAGCGGACAAATATCTGCGCATGGCGGATCAGGCGTCTCAGCCTCGCGCTTATGATCACATGTTGGCGGCTGCGGGAGGCTATCTGGATGCCGAGGAACCTGGTTCCGCCGAGGCAATTCTTGCAAGGATTGATACCGCGAAATGGACAACCCAACAAAGGGCATATGGACATCTTCTGACGGCCCGTGTCGCATTGGCCAAACAGCGTCCCGAGGAGGCCTTCGTATCTCTTGAGAAAATCTACTCATCGGACTGCCGCCGAGAGGAGATCCATGTCCCTTCGCACCTTCCCAGCCACTGTAATCCGGATCTCCCAAGATTGCTCTGGCCGGATTTTTTCCGAACACGCTCGTTGGCCTATGCCGGATTGGGTGGAAACAATGCCTTCAATGCGGTCCGTGATCGCATCGCGCTGGATATGCTGCTCACGAAAGCGCCCGAGATCGAAGCAAACCATAGGGCGATCTGGTCGCTACTTTCCTCGCTTTCACCTTCTTTTCTTTCTCACGCTTATCTTTGGCCGGGCGCCTCGCAGAAAAAAACGCTCCCTTTACGGGTCAGAACATTGCAGGGCTGGCTAACACTTGCAAGCATTATCAAGCACGACGTCTCAAAGAAATCGACGCGCTATTCCGATACCCTTTCTCAGGCGCTTATTTCGTGGCGAAAACGGCATCCGGATCACCCTGCCGGTCAATTTCTGCTGGAGGAGCTTGCCGAGATCGCACGGGATAAACTACCGGTCCACATCGCATTGTTGCTGCCGCTCGATGGGAACTTTTCGGGCGTTGCGACGGCAATACATGACGGTTTTCTCAGTGCGTGGTTGAGGGATAACGAGGACGCGGATCGACCCACCATTACCATCCACAATACGGTGGGCGCCGACATTCAAACCCTGTACAGCGAGGCCATCGATGCGGGCGCGGAGTTTGTTGTCGGCCCTCTGGATAAACCATCTGTCGCGCGTCTTACAAAATTACCCGTTCTGCCGCAACCCACACTCACGCTGAACCATGCGGCGGACGGCATATCCGGCAGCGAGTTGAAAGCGAAGACTACCTCCGATGCAAGCGCGCCCTTGTACCAATTCACACTGGCCCCGGAATCCGAAGCGAAACAGATTGCCGAGCGGGCGCGATTGGACGGACACACTAGAGCGGCGATTCTGACACCCGAGACACAATGGGGACAAAGAATGGAGGATGCCTTCACGGCGACCTGGCAACAACTGGGCGGCGCCGTTGTCGATAGCCAAGGCTTTTCCGAAAATTTAGAGGAGATCTCTACCAGCGTACAACAATTGGTAAAGAATACCGGGCATCGGGAACCTGTCTCGGAGGATGATGATTCCGCGCACAAAGGCATGGACTGCATCCTGATGGCTGCGTTTCCTCGAGAGGCCCGTCAACTTCTGCCACAGCTAAAATTCCACTATGCCGGTGACGTACCCATCTATGCCAGCTCTCATATATTCAGCGGTATCGTTGATCCTGTATTGGATCAGGATATTGATGATGTCGTTTTCGGAGATATGCCATGGGTACTGCAAGATTCGCAAGATGCGGCAACACTACGCAGCGCCGTGATGGCGGCGTGGCCGGAATCTGCACCGAAGTACCTTAGATATTACGCGCTGGGCATCGATGCCTATCGAATCATCCCGCGCCTGAAAGGATTGCGTACCCGGAATTTCGAAAGCTTCAAAGGAGAAACCGGTGAGCTTTCCGTGGACAGCGAAGGGCGTGTGAATCGAACATTGCTGTGGGCGCGCATTTATAGAGGTAAACCTGTAATCTTCCCCTAATCGCTGGAAGTAGAACCATATGCAGAACTTGAATTGTGCTTCATAACAAGGCAAAAATGCGCGAAAAAGCGGCGTTTATATGGAATAAATGAGCATTTTGAGTGCATTTCTAACGCAGTTAGGGAGTGAAGGTGAATTTTGCATAAAGCCCGGCATTTAGAAGATTTACAATACAGGATGGAAACTTGCTAGGTTCATTACGAAATCGCACGGGGAATAATGTCGGTGGGCCGTTAAACAGTCGGGTGGCTTTTTTTCGGGAGTTTCTAAAACAACCTCGGCAGATAGGTTCCGTTATTCCCAGTTCGCGTTATCTGGAGCGGCGCATTATCGATGCCGCCGCGGTTGCGTCGGCCAAAACGATCGTCGAACTCGGTTCCGGTACAGGTGGTATAACTCGCGCTATCTTGCGCGCCATGCCCGCGCGTGCTGTTTTGCTGAGCATCGAGATCAATCCGCGTTTCCATCGTATCGTGCGCCATATTCACGATGACCGCCTCATTCCACATCTGGGCAGCGCCGGTGATTTGCCGGAAATTTTATTGCACCATGGTCTGTCCGCGCCCCAGGTAATTATTTCGGGTATTCCCTTTTCCACCATACGCAATCATCAGGGAGTAAAAGTGTGTGAAATGGTTGCGCAATCCCTGGCCCCCGGTGGACATTTCGTTGCGTTTGCGTATCAGTCCAGTCCCCGTGTTGTCATGTTGTGTCGCCCATTTCTGGGTGAGGAAAAAACGGCGCTGGAGTTGCTCAATATTCCCCCCGCACGGGTGTATCGGTGGCGAAAAAAGGCATTTAGGTAAGGTAATACAAAATACGAGTAATCAGCCCCCATGCTACGAATATTCAACAGTCTGACCAATCAAAAAGAGACCTTCCAACCCATTTCCCCAGGAAAAGTCGGCATATATGTCTGCGGTATGACCGTATATGACTACTGTCATCTGGGGCATGCTCGTGTACTCGTCGTATTCGATATCATCGTCCGATACCTGCGTAGCCTTGGATTCGATGTCACCTACATCCGCAACATCACCGATATAGACGACAAGATCATCAACAGAGCTAACGAGATGGGTGAGGATTTTCTGGCGCTGACCCATCGTTTCATTGAGGCAATGCACGAAGACGAGGCGGCCCTTGGTGTACTGCCACCGAATGTCGAGCCACGCGCTACGCAATCCATCGATAAAATTCTGGCCATGATAGAAACCCTCGTCGCCAAGGGGAACGCCTACCCAGGATCTGGCGGAGACGTTTACTATGACGTCAGCAGCTTTGCTACGTATGGAGAACTATCGGGTAAGCGCATCGAGGATCTTCGGGCCGGCGCGCGCGTCGAGATCAATGAATCCAAGGCCGATCCACTCGATTTCGTACTTTGGAAGGCAGCCAAACCCGGTGAACCGTACTGGGATTCTCCCTGGGGACCGGGACGCCCGGGCTGGCATATCGAATGCTCCGCCATGTCCACGGGGTGCCTTGGCAACCATTTCGACATCCATGGCGGCGGCATGGATCTGAAGTTTCCTCACCATGAAAACGAGATTGCCCAATCCGAGGCCGCCACCGGCGAATCTTTCGTAAACATGTGGATACACAACGGTTTTGTGCGGGTATCCGATGAAAAGATGTCCAAATCTCTGGGGAATTTCTTCACTGTACGCGAGGTATTGGAAAAATACCCGGCCGAAGCCGTGCGCTATCTGATTGTCGCGAGCCACTATCGCAGCCCATTGAATTACTCCGACCAACAACTCGATCAGGCCAGAACCAGTCTGAGCCGGTTGTATACGGCGCTTCGATGCCTTCCCGACGCAAGGACGACTGAAGCATCCATCGACCCGGCATACGGGGCTCGTTTCCGCACTGCCATGGACGACGATTTCAATACGCCGGAAGCGCTCGCCGTATTATTCGACATCGCCCGCGAGATCAACCGTGCACGGGAAGAAAACGATGAACTCAAGGCGACGACGCTGGGCGTGACGTTACGGGAACTCGGACAAAAGCTGGGCCTTATACAAGGCGATCCGGCAGCATTTTTGCAGACGGCGGCGCAGGTGTCCGAGAGTGGCCCGGATGATGAAACCATCGAGAAACTCATCGCTGAGCGTACCGAGGCGCGCGCGAACAAGGACTGGGCCAAGGCGGATCGGATTCGTGATGAGCTAAAAGTGCGGGGCATTGTTTTGGAGGATGGTGGAGGGAAAACGATCTGGCGGCGGGAAGGTTGATATATGAATCCGGCACTCAAGGGTATTTCGGAACACATTCTGGATCTCGGTCTCGGTGCGCTGGCTCATGCCAACCGGCATGGGGTATAGATAATGAGCGATGGCCTGATTTATCTGTTTTACAAGACGCACATGCTGCGGAACTTTTTGTCAAGGCTCGAATTGCACAAGAACACCCTTTACTGATTTTTGAAGAGCTTCCTCGTTCCACACAAGCGGCAGGGCCATTTCTGGACTTGGAAGATCTGTTCAAGAAAGGGCGTACGCTTCAATGGTCGGATCTGCCTGAAAGACTCTGGGCGACAACAGATATCGTCCTACCAAATCGAGCCGTGTTTGAGCAGTTTGGTAAGTATCGAAATATAGTTCAGCATCTTGCATCACCAACAGAACGAGACCCATCGGAAGAAACGCTGAAGTTTATCTTTGGTGTCATCGAGCCTTTCATCCATTCTTGTTGGAACCTTTTTGCAGTAGATTATGACGAGGACATGGAACTATACGTGTATTTTGTTCCTGAGCTGGTACGCCGAAAAATTTTGTTCATGGTATCTCCGGAAGCTGCGGCCTGCTTCGATGAATGGAATGTGGATTGGAAGGACGTAGCGCCTGCTTACAAAGATGAGATGCATCGCAGAGTTAATGCGGCAAGTAGCCCGGGTCGAGCGTAGCGAATTCCAACCGCACTTCTCTCAACTCAATAGCCACCGAAATGCCGAACGCAATTCACTTGCCAGACATTCATCAAGCACTGCTCGAAGGAAAAACTTTTTGGAAAAAACATGCCCTGGAACGCATGGTCGAACGAGACATCTCCCGTGATGCCGTTAAACAGGCTATCCTGTGTGGCCACATTATTGAACGATATCCAACCGACCATCCTGTTCCCAGCGTGCTGATAGCTGTATTGGAGCCGGAACCTCTGCATGTGGTGCTGGCCTGGGACGAAAAACGGAGAGAATGCCATATCATCACTGTTTACAGGCCGGACATTCAATACTTCGAACTCGACTTCATCACCAGGAAAAACCAATGACGACACCGGATAACTCTTGCCCCATCTGTTGCGGTGGCCACAAACAACCGGAAACGACCACATTCACTGTCGATCTTGGATTCGGCGTCGTTGTTGTGCGGGGCGTACCCGCCGAGGTTTGTGATCTGTGTGGCGTGGACTGGATTGAGGATGGCGTAACCGAAAAACTGGAGGCGATTGTGGACAGGGCGCGCCAGGAAAAACCGGTGGTGAAGGTAGCCAACTGGCGTGATGAGCTATCAGCACTGGTCTGTTGATGATTTTACGGAACAAAGTCATTTGAACAAACACGCCTACTGGCTTGCGCTTTCCCGTGCGCCGCAATTAGGCGGTGCGAGACTGCGCGCACTGCTTTCCGAATGCCCGGATCCCCGGTCGATATTCGAAGCCCCTCCTCACCGATTGATAGAGATGGGTCTGCCCGAGGAGACTCGAAAATACATCAGCGCGTGTGATTGGTCGATCGTGTCAGAGGATGAAACCTGGCTAAAACAACCCGATCACCATTTGTTTACCCTGACCGATACCGGTTACCCGGCGCGTCTTTCGGAGATCCCGGATCCGCCGCCACTTTTGTTTGTGCGCGGAGACCCAAAAATACTGACCCATCCTCAGATCGCCATGGTAGGCAGCCGAAACCCGACACCCACGGGGCGGGAAATCGCCTTTGCCTTTGCAAAGGAATTGGCGCATATGGGATTTGTGATTACCAGTGGTCTGGCCACCGGCATTGATGGCGCGGCCCATCGCGGTGCGATGGCCGCCGGTGGGCGCACGATTGCGGTGGTGGGTACCGGGCTCGATAGGGTCTATCCGGCAAGGCACAGGGATCTCGCGCTGGAGGTTGTAGAAAACGGGGCGTGTATATCGGAATTCCCGTTGGGAACCCCGCCGCTGGCGGCAAACTTTCCGCGTAGGAATCGGATTATCAGTGGCCTGGGTCTGGGGGTGCTCGTGGTGGAAGCGACCACCCGCAGCGGTTCCCTGATTACGGCCAGACTGGCAGCCGAACAAGGCCGTGAAGTGTTCGCAATCCCGGGCTCTATTCACAATCCGCTTGCCCGTGGATGTCACGTGCTATTGCGCCAGGGCGCGAAACTTGTAGAATCGGCTTCGGATATCCTGGAAGAGATCGGACCGCAGGACCCGGATCTTTTCTCACTCGAAGCAACCACTGAAAAATCCGATGTCGCCAATGCCAATACTGCCGGAGATTTTCCGTTCGATGCGCAGTACAAGCTGTTATTGGACAATCTTGGCTTTGAGCCGACTCTGGTCGATGTTCTGTGTGAGCGTACCGGATTGACGGTGGAGGTGATTTCTTCCATGCTTTTGACGCTTGAGCTTCACGGGTACATCTCATCCGTTCCGGGTAGAGGATACTCTCGAGTAAGATAACAATTCACAATGTGAGCAAAAAAACCATCAGCTTCGATAATTGTTTGAATAATTTCGGATATTTTGCCACACGAAACAAATAAACCATGGCTAAAAACCTTCTCATTGTCGAATCGCCCGCCAAGGCCAAGACCATCAACAAATACTTGGGCGCGGATTTCGAGGTCATGGCTTCTTATGGGCATGTGCGAGATCTTCGTCCCAAGGAAGGCGCCGTGGAGCCGGACAATGACTTTGCCATGCACTACGAGGTCATCGATCAGAACGAAAAGCATGTCGCGGCCATCAGCCGCGCCATGAAAAAAGCGGACGCCCTGTATCTGGCGACAGACCCGGATCGGGAAGGCGAGGCGATTTCCTGGCATCTGGTTGAATTACTGAACGAGAAAAAAATCCTCAGCGACAAACCGGTATACCGCGTCGTCTTCCACGAAATCACGAAACGCGCTGTCGGCGACGCCATGGGGCAACTGCGCACGCTTTCGACCGATCTCATCAATGCACAGCAGGCGCGCAGAGCGCTCGATTACCTGGTGGGATTCAATCTGTCTCCGTTATTGTGGAGAAAGATTCAGCGAGGACTTTCCGCCGGACGTGTGCAAAGCCCTGCTCTTCGCATGATCGTCGAGCGCGAAGAAGAGATCGAGGCATTCCAATCCCGTGAATACTGGACGATCGAGGCGGATCTGCTGACTAAATCGCAGCCTTTTATTGCGCGCCTGACCCACTACCAGGAACAAAAACTCGGGCAATTCAGTATTACCACGCAAGTCGATGCCGAAAAAGCCGAAAAAACACTGCTTGATGCTGCTGTTCAAAATCTGACGGAAGAAGCAAAAGACCATGGCGCGGTAGGTGTTCTCATTGTTACCGACGTGACCAAAAAGCAGCGGCGTCGAAATCCCGCACCACCGTTTACCACCTCTACCGTGCAACAGGAAGCGGCGCGAAAACTCGGTTTCACAGCGGCCCGCACCATGCGGATCGCCCAACAGCTCTACGAAGGTATCGACACTCAGGATGGCCCGGTGGGTCTGATCACCTATATGCGTACCGATTCAGTGACGCTAGCCCAGGAGGCGCTGGTCGAGATCCGGGATTACATTGGGCAACGCTACGGGCAGGACAAACTCCCGCCGGAGGCGCGCATCTTCAAGACCAAAACGAAAAACGCCCAGGAAGCCCATGAAGCGATTCGCCCGACCTCCGCGATGCGAACGCCGGACTCATTGCGTGGGCACATCAGTAACGACCAGTATCGGCTTTACGAACTCATCTGGAAACGCGCCATCGCCTGCCAAATGAAGCATGCCACCATTAATACGGTGGCTATCGATCTATCTTGTGGCGTTCAAAATACCTTCCGCGCCACCGGTTCCACCATTGCCGACTCCGGCTTCATGGCCGTATACCGGGAAGGCGTGGATGACAAACCGAGCGGAACGGGAGAGGAATCCGGGGAAGACGAACGCACCCTTCCACCGCTTGCAACGGGCGATCGGGTCGATCTCCGAGGCATTCGCCCCGAGCAACATTTCACCGAGCCACCCCCCCGTTACACAGAGGCAACCCTTGTCAAATCCTTGGAAGAATATGGCATCGGGCGCCCTTCCACCTATGCCTCGATCATCTCCACGCTTCAGCAACGGGAATACGTCGAGCTGGAAAAGAAACGCTTTCGACCCACCGACGTGGGACGCATCGTGAATCGCTTTCTCACGGATTACTTCAACACCTATGTAGACTACGATTTCACGGCAAAGATGGAAGACCAGTTGGATGCCGTCGCACGAGGCGAAAAGGAATGGGTATCGCTCATGCAGTCCTTCTGGGGCGCATTCAAGGATCAAGTGGAACAAATCGAAACCCAGGTTACCCGCAAGGACGTAGGAAAATCACGGGAACTCGGACCGGATCCATCCAGTGGTCGAATGGTGCACGCCGGGGTGGGGCGCTATGGGGCCTACGTACGGCTCGATCCCGAGGATCCGGAAGGG
>JABDQX010000133.1 GCA_013042035.1 Gammaproteobacteria bacterium | reverse complement strand
CAGTTACATAGAACGACTATGCGCCTGTTACCGCGCCTTGAATACGAACAACAATCCTGCGCGATTCCGGTATATTCTTTTTGAGAAATCACCTAAAGCACCGAATGATACTGGAAATTACCAGGATTATAGTATCCGGGGATTTTTCAGACACGCTCTAACATACAGGCGTTAAAAGTATATTTGAACAATCCAAGTTCATTGGCCTAAGTTTATTGACCTAAGTTCATTGACGATAAACGATCGGTAACTCCGGCGCCATCGGCCCGGTCGTGCGAGGTCCCTTCAACGCGACCATCAATGCCTTTATCGGATGAGACAGCGTGTCGTCGATAGCCGTGGGTTCGTAACCGCAATGCATCATACAATTAGCGCATTTGGGATTGCGACCGGCGCCGTAGTTGTCCCACTCGGTTTCCTCCATCAGCGCCTTGAATGTGGGAGAGAAACCTTCGTCCGACAGCAAATAACAGGGTTTTTGCCAACCGAATATATTTCTGGTGGGGTTTCCCCACGGCGTACATTGATAGCGTTGATTACCGGCCAGGAAATCGAGGAATAAACTGGATTGATTGAAGCGCCATTTACGCCCGCTACCGATCCGGAATATGTCACGGAATAATTGCCGGCTGATAGCGCGTTGCAGGAATATTTCCTGTGCCGGTGCATTCTCGTAACTGTAACCCGGTGAGATGGTGACGCCTTCGACCCCAAGATCCATGGCAAAATCCATAAAATCAGCGACCTCCCGTGCTGTCTCTCCCTGGAAAAGCGTGTAGTTGATGGTAACGCGAAACCCCTTGCCGACTGCCGCCCCGATGGCATCGATCGCTTTGTCGAACACACCGGCCTGACACACCGCGGCATCGTGCCTTTCCCGATTGCCATCAAGGTGTATCGAAAGATTCAGGTATTTCGAGGGTGTGAATTTGTGGAGGTTTTTCTTGAGCAAGAGCGCATTGGTGCAAAGATAGACGAACTTCTTTTTGGCGATGATGCCCTCGACGATTGCCTGGATTTCCTGATGGATCAAGGGTTCGCCCCCTGGGATGGAAACGACCGGCGCGCCACACTCATCCACGGCATCAAGACAGGCATCAAGATCGAGACGCCTGTTCAGGATCTCGTCGGGGTAATCGATCTTTCCACAACCGGCACAGGTAAGGTTACAGCGAAACAAGGGTTCCAGCATCAGCACGACAGGGTAGCGTTTGACGCCACGGAGTTTCTTGCCCAGCAGGTACTTGCCGATTCGGTATTGTTGAATAAGGGGTATGCTCATTGATGTTTTGTCATTTCTTTCCGTAACGCTTCGATGATCCGCTGATCGGAGATGCCGGGCAGCCGCTCCAGGTCTGTCTTGTGGCCGGGACGAAAATGGGGGATTTGAATCACGTAGCGGCTCTCAATATCGTAGATGGGGTTGGCTCTCACACTGGTTCGTCCAGTGTGTGCCGTGCACCGCAACATCCTTCAACGGCAGAGGGGGATTCTACCATGGTTCCAAATGGATGTTATCGCGAGAGACGGCCCGTTCGAGGTATATCAGACACCAGGTGCCAACTGCTTTGGCAAGGTAAACGTAATCTTTTCTTCCACGCCTTCCATGGTGCGCACCGTGGTAAGCCCGTAGTTCTCTAAATGCGTCATTACCCGTTGAACCAGCACCTCCGGCGTCGATGTGGCGGCTGTAATCGCTACTTTATCGATATGATTGAACCAATCCGGTTGGATCTCGGTTTCGTCCTGGATCAGATGGGCGAGCACACCGAATTGCGCGCCGACTTCGCGTAGTCGATTGGAATTCGAACTATTACGCGCCCCCACTACCAACAATAAATCAATCTCTTTGGATAATTGGCGGACGGCATTTTGCCGGTTTTGCGTGGCATAACAGATATCGTCCGTATTGGGACCCTGGATATTCGGAAAGCGCTTGTACAACGCTTTGATGACATCGACCGTGTCATCCACGCTGAGAGTCGTTTGGGTGACGTAGGCCACTTTTGCATCGAGTGGGATTTGCAGGGCATCGACGTCTTCGGGTGTCAGAATGACATGCACGGGCCCTGGAACAGACCCCATTGTGCCTTCTATTTCTTCGTGACCGATATGACCGATGATGATGATCTCACAGCCTTTTGCGTGGTATTTACGCGCCTGCAAGTGAACCTTGGTCACCAGTGGGCAGGTGGCGTCGATGATCTGAAGTTGTTTTTGTTTGGCCTTATCCACGATATTGACGGAAACCCCGTGGGCGCTGAAGATTGTCACCGCGCCGGTTGGAATATCATCGAGATCGTCGACGAAGATAGCGCCTTTTTCTCTTAAATCATTCACGACATAGGGGTTGTGAACGATCTCATGAAAGACATAGATCGGCGCGCCATATCGCTCCAGGGCGAGTTTGACGGTTTCAATGGCCCTGACAACACCGGCACAAAATCCTCTGGGTTGAATCAGGACAATAGATTTTCCTGGAATCACTAGGACATACTCCAAATAAATTTGCCTTGCTATCATTTTGACTTGCAAAATGCCGGCGAAGCAAATCCATAGTCCGCCGAATGTGGGCCTAAAAGTATATTGATGGACGAAAACGAATACAGAAATACCTATCAGGCCGTTAATCCCTTTCCCTGTTCTTTTAGAAAGGCGATGCTCGCGCGTCAATGCGGTTGTCGGCACCAGGTTCAGCTTCATATTGCCGAACGGGAGGCTGTGGGTTGCCGCATACCTTCCGCCCATGAAGATTGCCGGAAACTTCTCGATCTACTTCGGCGCAATGCGCGTTTTACCTTGAAATTGATGGAACCCTCGGATGTTCCGCTGCCACACGGTAAGGAGATCAAGGTTCAGGTGGGTGGACTGCGAGGTAT
>JABDQX010000132.1 GCA_013042035.1 Gammaproteobacteria bacterium | reverse complement strand
CTCTTGTTTGCACGACGTTGATCGCGAGCTCCCTTTGCGTTCCCTTGGAATCGATCTGTACCAGATTATGTCTTCCCCTGAGAATGCTGGCGAGTTGATCACGCTGGCGCTGGTAGTAACCGACCGGCAGTCCGGTCACGATTCGCACGGAACCACTTTCGGGCATCAGAGAGGCCATTGCCCCCAGTGCCATGGTTTTTGCAAAGCTCTCGACAAACTGACTATGGTCAAGCGTAAACGAGCAAACGTTGCTCTGACGCTCCGCCAGTTCACCGATAAAATAAGGTACGCCATCGATTTCCAAATGCAAATAGCTCTCCGGCCCTGCCTGATCCATTAACTGATCGCGAAATTGGATCTGTGCCGCTTCACCGAATATGGACTTGAATATAACCGACTCTTTACCGTTAGTGGCTTTGGTAAACCCAAAACCAATATCTATACCGAGGATATCCACTGTTGTCTCCCAGAAAATTGCATACAGGAATTTAAGGGTGCCCTACAAAAAACATACCCACCACGCAGGTCTTTTTGTCCGGTTCCCGTGTTGCAATGACGATTATCATAGTTCACTACACGCTTGTCATTGCGCCTTGAGGCTGACCAGAGTCTTATACAACTCGACTTGCACAATCCGGGTATGTGTTTCTTCCGACTGCCTTAACCTGTATTCACATGACCTATCTTGTCTGTTACCGATTTGATTTTTTGCGATAACCGATTCGTTTTCCCTTTTCGAATATCGAACTTGAGCACGGAGTAGACACGATTACAATCAAGTTCGTCCAGCGTGTCATACGCCTGCTCAACGAGTGCCAGCGCTTGCTTTATATTATCGGTTTCGATGAGTGTTCCCATCGGAGTCAGTTGGTAGTCGACGCCTGCACCTCTTATCATCTTAAGGATTTCACCGACATACTGACTGACGCTTTCCCCTTTATCCATCGGGAACATGCTAAGTTCCAATAATACGGACATAATCTTACTTCACGAGTCTCTTACTGCACTATGTTGTTATCCGGCGCTGGGGGCATAACTTTCCAACCATTTCCGGTAATCGGCGCGCTCCGGTACCGGAACATAATCTCGCGCCCCTTCTCCTAGGTAGATTTGCCTTGGTCTGGCAATTCGCTGCTCTTTATCCTCAATGTGCTCCAGCCATTGGGCCAGCCAACCGGCCGCCCGGGGTATCGCGAACAAGACCGGAAACATTGCCGTGGGAAAGCCCAGGGACTGCAAGATGATACCACTATAGAAATCCACATTAGGATACAGATTCCGCTCCAGGAAATAATCGTCCTGTAACGCAATGCGTTCCAGTTCCAGGGCAATGTCCAACAGAGAATTGGTACCTAGCGCTTCGAACACTTCGTAGGCGGTTTTCTTGATAATCGTGGCCCGTGGATCGTAATGGCGATAGATTCGGTGCCCGAAACCCATCAGGCGCATCTTTCCCTGTTTGACCTGCTCGATATAGGCCGGGACATTCGAAACGGAACCGATCTTTTCCAGCATGCGTACCACTGCTTCGTTGGCCCCACCATGGAGCGGACCGTATAGTGCGCAAGTAGCCGCCGCAAGCGCGCTGTAGGGATCGACCCGGCTGGAGCCGACAGCCCGCATGGTAGAAGCCGAACAGTTCTGCTCGTGATCGGACATCAAAATGAACAGTATATCCAGGGCGCGGGCCGATACCGGGTGGACAGTGTATCCCCGTTCATTCATATCATCCAGCATATACAGGAAATTCTCGGTGTAACCACGACTGCTGTCCGGGTAATTGTAGGGTCGCCCAATAGCATGACGATAGGCGAAGGCGGCAAGCGTCGGCAGTTTCCCCAGGATGCGAAAGATCTGTTTCTCACGCTCGGCCGGATCATCAATGCTTTTTGCATCGGCATGAAACGTCGACATAGCCGCGATGCAGCTGATCAGAATTCCCATGGGGTGGGCGTCGTAATGGAATGCCTCAATGATTCGCGTGAAAGCCTGATGCACGAATGTGTGCCGCATCACCCGGGTATTCCAATAGTCGTGTTCTTCCTTGCCGGGAAGCTCTCCATAGATCAATAAATATGCGACCTCCAAAAAGCTACTCTTTTCGGCTAGCTGCTCGATAGGATAGCCACGGTGACGCAGGATCCCCTTATTGCCATCGACGAAAGTAATCTTGCTTTTACATGCGGCTGTATTGTCGTAGGCAGGATCATAGCTCATCAAGCCAAAGTCATCGTCATTAACCTTGATCCGACGCAGATCTACGGCCCGAACCGTATCGTTCTCAATGGGAATGACATATTCTTTTTCGGTGCGGTTATCGGTAATTGTTAGTGTATTGTTCATTGGTATGGTTTCCCCGGCTGTTTTTATGAACATAATTTAATGTTACCGCGCGAAATCTATAGCCCTGCTGTACGAAGCGAAAGAAGCAAAATTTATTAAGTTTCAGCCATGTCGGATTGGGTAATGGCTTCCCGGCGATCGGTTAGGAAATCATTCCGTTGGGGAATTATATAGTAAACTTATCGGGCTGACGAACAAGAACAACAGAATAGCTTTCGCCTCACTGAACAGCAAAATAACGTGGCGCGTGGCGCGGAGATCCCTGAAGTCTTTGACCTGACGGGCAACTGTCCTTTATGCTTACGGGGTTTGGAAGGGCGATTAGCTCAGGGGGAGAGCACTGCCTTCACACGGCAGGGGTCACTGGTTCAAATCCAGTATCGCCCACCATTAGGTTTCGCTTCGCGAAAGCATAATGGCCGGCCTCGTCGGGAAAAGATTACCCAGGGATGTGGTATGTCATGGAAGCGGCGTGATTCAAGCTTTTTCCGTAAACCCATCCAAATACCTTCCTCGTAAATCCATCGTCGCAAACCCACCAAAATTGACGGATAGCCAAAACGTTGGCTTTCCATCCATCGAAAACAAATAATTCCGCGCAGCGAGATTATTCAGGAGAACAAACAGGTGATTCTAACCAGCTTTACTATCTTCATGATGCTGTTTTTACTTATCGGCGTTGCATCGGTTCTAAAAAGTAGAAATACAGTGGACGACTATCTGATGGCGGGGAAATCCGTACCGCCCTCCTTGGTTGGTCTGTCGGCCATCGCGACCAACAACAGTGGTTTTATGTTCATCGGGATGATTGGTTTTACATACGCCTATGGATTGTCATCGATCTGGATGATGGTAGGTTGGATTACCGGTGATCTGGTTGGTTCCTTGCTGACCGTGAGAAAGATCCAGCAGGTTAGTCGAGGGGCAAATATTCATTCTTTTGGCGGGTTGTTGTCCCACTGGCACGGTACGGACTATAGGACACTCCGCGTCATCGCAGGATTGATGACCGTTATCTTCCTGACGGTCTACGCCGCCGCGCAGTTGAAGGCAGGCAGTAAGGCCACGGCCTCGCTGTTGGAATGGCCCATAGAAATCGGCGTTATATTGAGCGCCGCCATTGTGCTGGTATACAGCATGGCGGGGGGTATCAGGGCCTCCATCTGGACCGACGTGGCCCAGTCCATCGTCATGATCATCGGCATGGGAGTATTGGTTGTCGTCGGATTACAGATCCACGGCGGCATCGACCCATCCCTGGCGGAACTTTCCGAAATTAGCCCGGATTATATGAGCTGGCTCCCCGCCAAGGAGAGTAATTTCCATATTGTTCTTTTCGTTACAGGTTGGTTTTTTGGCGGGATCTCCGTTATCGGCCAGCCCCACATCATCATCCGTTTCATGAGCCTCGACGATGAAAAGAATATCAACCGGATGCGGTTTTACTACTATAGCTGGTTTACCCTGTTCTACGCCGCAACCATCGTAGTGGGTCTGCTATCACGGCTCGTCATCCCGGAGGTTTCCGGCTTCGATGCGGAACTGGCACTGCCGGAGATGGCGTCGGGGTTATTGCCGGAGGTTTTCGTCGGTCTGATACTTGCCGCGATGTTCGCGGCCACCATGTCCACGGCGGACTCGTTGATATTGGCCTGCTCCGCTTCGGTTACCCGTGATATCTATCAGAACGAACAGCACAGTCTGTGGATCACTAAACTGGCGACCTTCTCGGTCCTGCTGGTTGCCGTGCTCATCGCCTTGAGTGGCAATAAAACCGTTTTTGCCCTGGTGCTGGATGCGTGGGGAATGCTGTCATCGGCCTTTGTGCCCATGATCGTGATGTATGCCCTGGGGAAAAAGCTACCGGAGTCGATGGCAATCAGCATGCTTGCGGTCGGATTGATAACGTTTATCGTCTGGAACCGGTTCGGTATGGGCGAGATCATCTACTCTGCCGCGCCGGGTATCCTGTCGGGATTTGTCACTTATATGGTGCTTGCCGCCATAAAACGCCCTCAGTCGGTGTGATGGGATGATTCCGCGTCGGTGATATCTCACCCGCAGAAACACTTTGCCCCGCTACGCGGGGCAAAGTGGGAATGATGGTTTGCCACGGGAGCAGGCCTTTGTGTCTGCCCTCCTCCCCCGTGGCCGCGCTTCCGGTAAATTCCAGCCCCTTTTAGGTGATTGCCGGAAAAGAATATACCGAATTGCGGCGTATTTTTGTTCGTATTCAAGGCGCGGCAACAGGCGCATAGTCGTTCTATGTAACTG
>JABDQX010000130.1 GCA_013042035.1 Gammaproteobacteria bacterium | reverse complement strand
ACCTTCGTCGGGTCCAGGATGCCCATCTTGATCATGTCGCCGTACTCGTCGGTGGCGGCGTTGAAGCCGTAGGCGCCCTTGCCCTGGCGGACCGCGTTCAGGATCACGCTGGCCTCGCCACCGGCGTTGCTGACGATCTGACGCAGCGGCTCTTCCATGGCGCGGCGCGCGATGCTGATGCCCACATCCTGGTCGTGGTTGTCGCCTTTCAGATCCTTGATTGTATCCAGCGATCGGATCAGGGCCACGCCACCACCGGGCACGACGCCTTCTTCCACTGCGGCCCGCGTTGCATGCAGCGCGTCTTCTACTCGCGCCTTCTTTTCCTTCATTTCGACCTCGGTGGCGGCGCCGACCTTGATGACTGCCACGCCACCGGCGAGCTTGGCGACCCGCTCCTGGAGCTTTTCGCGGTCGTAGTCGGAGGTGGTCTCTTCGATCTGCTGGCGAATCTGATTCACCCGCGCCTCGATGTCCTGCTTGCTGCCGGCGCCATCGACGATGGTGGTGTTCTCTTTGGTGATAACGATTTTCTTGGCGGTGCCGAGATCATCCAGGCTTGCCTTTTCCAGCGAGAGCCCTACCTCTTCGGCGATTACCGTACCGCCGGTCAAAATCGCCATATCCTGGAGCATCGCTTTACGGCGATCACCGAATCCGGGAGCCTTGACGGCGGCTACTTTCACGATACCGCGAATGGTGTTCACGACCAGCGTTGCCAGGGCCTCGCCCTCGACGTCTTCGGAAATCACCAGAAGTGACCGACCGGCCTTGGCAACGCCTTCGAGCAACGGCAGCATCTCGCGGATGTTGGAGATCTTCTTGTCGTGCAGGAGAATGAGCGGATCTTCGAGCTCGGTGGTCATGTTTTCCTGCTTGTTGATGAAGTAGGGAGACAGATAACCCCGATCGAACTGCATACCTTCCACGATATCGAGCTCGTTGTCGATGGTGGAGCCTTCTTCCACGGTAATGACGCCTTCCTTGCCGACCTTGCTCATGGCATCGGCGATGATCCGCCCGATGTCGGTGTCGGAATTGGCGGAGATTGTGCCCACCTGCGCAATGGCTTTGTCATCGGTGCACGGAGAAGACGAAGTCTTCAGCCCCTGTGTCGCAGCCAATACTGCTTTGTCTATTCCCCGTTTCAGATCCATGGGGTTCATGCCGGCGGCTACCGATTTGAGACCTTCCTTGAGCATTGCCTGGGCCAGAACCGTCGCCGTCGTCGTACCGTCACCCGCCACATCCGAGGTCTTTGATGCGACTTCCTTGACCATTTGGGCGCCCATGTTCTCGAACTTATCTTCCAGTTCGATCTCTTTGGCTACGGAAACGCCATCTTTGGTGATGGTGGGTGCGCCAAAACTTTTTTCCAACACGACATTGCGGCCCTTGGGACCCAGGGTAACCTTTACGGCATTTGCCAGAACGTTTACGCCTTTTAGCATGCGTTGGCGTGAGTCGTCAGCGAAACGTACTTCTTTCGCGCTCATATTGAACTCCTATCAGCTTAAATCTTTCACTGTTTGTGTCCATCCACGGACCCTGAAATCTTTTATGTGGATTTTTTGCTCGCCGGTTCGACCGAACAACCCTTCCACGGCTGCAAGCGGCGTGGGAAATGGGTGCGAGGCAGGCGAATGGGGCGTGGACTCGAAAATCGAAAAACCGGGCTATTCTTCGATGACGGCCATGATGTCTTCTTCACGCATCACGAGCAGTTCATCGCCATCGACCTTGACCTCGGTTCCGGAATATTTTCCGAACAGTACTTTGTCATCTACTTTGATATCCAGGGCGCGGACTTGGCCGTTTTCCAGGATCTTACCATTGCCTATGGCAACGACTTTACCTTGAATCGGTTTCTCCGCGGCGGTATCCGGAATAACGATTCCGCCTGGTGAAGTGCGCTCTTCCTCGATTCTTTTAATGATGATGCGGTCGTGTAACGGCCGAATTTTCATAAGCTTCTTCTCCTGATGAAAGGACTGGTAATGTCAAGAGCACTGAGAGGCTGTGAAAAAATCCCCAATCTACTGCGACGAGCGGGTGATTTTTTCACAGCCTCCGATATTAGCGCTTCGGCTGATCGAGCTTGCTTGATCGGCAAGCAGAGCTAGGAAATCTGTCCGACTTAGGATGAATCGGCTGCGAAAGCGGTAAATTGGCCCCTGTTCCCCGCAAATTCTCGTCGAATAGTTCACTATTGTCCTCGAATTTGGCGGAAAAATGACCACAATTTCCCTTTTTCTCGCTACGAATTCCTAAGTCGGGCAGGCTCCTCCTAGGGCGCGAATACGCTATTAGCGCTCACCTGAGACGAGTGCTAATAATATGGGCGAATGTTGTAAAGTCAAGGGGAGGTGGGGAGTTTTTATGGCGAACCCATCATCGACTCCGTGTGCAGCCTTTGTGAAATTCTTTGTTTTTTAGTAGGTTATGCGTACAAAAGCAAATTGTTCGAAAATGGCGTTTATCGATATTGGAATTTTAAGACACGCTTCCATACGGTCAACGCGAACACCATGTCCGTCATCCATCGCCTGAAATCCACATCGTCCGAGTAGCATTTGAAGAGTATCGACATCGTCCTTCATAAAGGTTGTCTGGGGTAGTCCCAAAAAACTGGACAGGTGCATTAAGCCCTGCTCGATAGAAGGAGAAGAAAGATCATGGGCAAGATGATGTAAACAGGATAGTCCGGATTTCAAGGCGCAAGTCGCGGTAACAGTCTTGCCGGATGCGCGGACCACTCTCGGGGTTTCGGATACAGCTCAATGGCACCGATATCCTTCTCACCAAGCTTCATTTGCAAGTCAATAACGTTACGCATAGGATTTCGCCCAACGAGCTTTTCTCGTTTTTCCTTTCATTTTACTTCCGAGTACCAGCGCTATACGCAACGGTGTCGAAGACAATATAGAAAGTTCAGAGCGTGTCTAAAAATACCCGGTCGTCGCGAGGCGGTAGCCCGATTGGGGTCCCGCAAGGCGCGGAAGGTGAAAAATCGGGGAGTGTAGCGAGCTACATGACGCGATTTTTGACTCTTTCGCAACGCAGCGGGCCACAATTCGGGGGCCGCCGCAGTAGACTGGGGATTTTTAAGACACGCTCTCAGTCTGTGATGCGATTATTTACACTGAATTTTGCGCAGACACTGCAATTTGCGGAGCAAAATTATGGCAAAACTACTGTTATTACACGGCCCCAATCTGAATCTGCTCGGAGAGCGTGAACCGACGCTCTACGGCGATCAGGGGCTCTCCGAAATTAACCGACGACTTGTTGCCTTTGCCGAGGAACAGGGACACGAGCTTGCGTGTTTTCAGACCAATGCCGAGCATGAACTGGTCGATCGCATCCAGATGGCCCGGAAACAGGACATCGAATTCATTGTCATCAATCCGGCCGCTTTTACTCACACCAGCATCGCCATTCGAGATGCGTTGCTTGCTGTCGATATTCCGTTTATCGAAGTGCATCTTTCCAACATCCACCGGCGGGAACCATTTCGTCATCACTCCTATTTGTCTGATATCGCGGTTGGTGTCATTGCGGGTCTGGGGCCCCAAGGCTACGAGCTTGCATTGCGTTCGGCCATGGAATATGTGGCACACGGTGGTAAGATGAGTGCAAAAATTCATGGCATTATCAGCCGCTTTCCCGAAACGGTCATGTTGTGAGCCACATTATCCCGGACGATGAAAGTGGTTAGGGATAGCTGGAGGCGAGTGAATCTGTCTCCAGTATTTCCGTTGCAATCTCCTGAAGATAGGTGATTTTGCCGCGCGGAATCATTTAGTACGGGGACCGAATATCAGTCACTATCGGAAATCCAAATGCAAAAAGAATACAAGGCTTATACTCTACAAACCTTTAAGAAGATTCCTCAAGTTCAAAAACTTCCCGAGGAGATCCTGTTTAGTATAGAAGCTGTCGGCAAGGTCTATCCTTTCCGGGTAAACAATTATGTTATCGATGAACTGATAGACTGGGACAATGTCCCGGATGATCCCTGTTTTAGAATGACCTTTCCTCAAAAGGATATGTTGACTCCGACCAACTATGATGAGATTGCGTCCGTTACCGGAGGAGGATCCAGCCAAGAGGACATCAAGGACCGGCTAAAGGAAATCTATCTGGCACTAAACCCCCATCCTGCCGGACAACTGGAGGAGAATGTTCCTCTTCTGGACGGCAATCGACTGGAAGGCGTCCAACATAAATACAACGAAACCATCCTGGTTTTTCCCAGTCAGGGCCAAACCTGCCACGCCTACTGCTCTTTTTGTTTTCGCTGGCCTCAGTTTGTGGGGATCGACAGTCTCAAATTTTCCATGCGAAGGGTCGATCCGCTCATACAGTATTTGCGGCAGCATCCGGAAGTATCGGATGTACTGTTCACGGGCGGCGATCCCCTGGTGATGAAAACCAAAGTTTTTGCCAGTTATATCGATGCGATTTTGGACGCAGACTTCCCTCACCTTAAGACAATCAGGATAGGCACAAAGGCGTTGAGTTACTGGCCTTACCGGTTCCTGACGGATGCCGATGCCGATGATCTGTTAAGACTATTTGCCAAGATTGCCGAAAAAGGTAAGCATCTGGCCTTCATGGCAAACTTCAATCATCCCCAGGAGCTGAAAACCGATGCGGTACGAAAAGCGATTGCCCGCATCCGGGATACCGGGGCGGAAATAAGAACACAGTCTCCCTTGCTGGCCAATATCAATGATGAGGCGCGAATATGGGCGGATATGTGGGCCGAGCAGGTAACACTTGGTTGTATCCCTTATTACATGTTTATCGTCAGAGACACCGGTGCTCAGCATTATTTTGGGGTTCCTTTGGCCAAGGCATGGGATATCTTTAGAGGGGCTTACCAGAACATCAGTGGTCTGGCCAGGACGGCACGCGGCCCAATCATGTCCACAACCTACGGAAAGGTGCAGGTTTTGGGAATCAATGAACTCCAGGGGGCAAAGGTTTTTGTGCTGCAATTCTTGCAGGCCAGGGACCCGTCATGGGTGCTGAGGCCCTTTTTTGCGGACTATGATGCAAATGCCATATGGCTGGATGAATTGGAACCTTTCGGGGAGAAGAGTTTCTTTTTCGAGAGTAAGCCTGTCTGATCTCCCCAGCCCGACACAGCCGGAACCAAAATGCGCCACGAGGATTTTTTGGTCGCTTTGTTCAAGGTTCCGACGCTGGAAACCAACCTAACATAGGCGATCAAACGCTTTGGTATTTCGCGTGAGTTCATCTTTTTCCGCCTCTCAACCCGATATGGACGAAACACGACCGGAACAAGGTGATCGGGTGCCATGGGTATTGCGCGACGATATGGCAAACGCGCAACCTCCTGCACGTGGTGGGGCAATTATGTTTAGTCTTGGCGCATTCGTGCTTTCTGTCGTACTCTTGGGACAATATGCATGGTTCCATTGTGCGGATGTATTGCAGGATTTTTCCGGCTCCCGGCCATGGATGGAAATGTTTTGCCGGGGTACGGGATGCAAACTGCCCATGCGGCGCGATCCGGCGCGGATTCGGATGACGGATCGAGAGGTTCGCGTTCATCCGGCATATGAAGGTGCGCTGCTGGTCTCGGCTCGGTTGATCAATACACTGCCCTATGTTCAGTCATTCCCTCGCATGCGATTTGCGTTATTTAACGTCAATGGCGAGGTTATCGCCGCACGGACCTTCGACCCCGGGGAATATTTGGACGACGATATAGACATTACCGCGGGAATAGGACCGGGCAAGCCGATACAGGTGGTGCTGGATATTTTGGCTCAGGAAGAGGCCGCAGTAAGTTTCGAATTCATGTTTTTGTAAGAGTCGTGATGATTATGCCAGATATCCCGCGCGCACCGGATTGGTATCCGGAAGAGCCAGATAACAAGCAACCGAAACCATTACGGGAGTGTGTTCGGGATGCCGTCGAGGCCTATTTCTCGCATCTGGATGGGCATCCGACATCGAGTCTGTACCGGATGGTGTTGGATGAAGTGGAACTGCCTTTATTCGAGATCGTCCTGCGACAAACCCGAGGCAACCACAGTCGTGCCGCTGAATTGCTTGGCATCAATCGGGCAACGTTGCGCAAAAAACTAAAGCACCATCAGATCGATTGTCGTGCCATTAAGAAAGTTTGAAGTTTGAATCTCTCTATCTTTCGAAGCAAAATCACTCCAACAGCCTGATAAGACTCGACGTATCCCAACGTCCGCCGCCTTGCTGTTGGATCCTGGCGTAGAATTGATCTATCAGTGCGGTTATCGGGAGTGGTGTACGGTTTGTGTCAGCTTCATCCAGACACAAACCAAGGTCTTTGCGCATCCAATCCACGGCAAAACCAAACTCGAATCGGCCTTCGGCCATGCTGAGTCCGCGATTTTCCATCTGCCAAGACTGGGCCGCTCCCTGGTCGATGACTCTCAGAACCCTTTCCACATCAAGTCCCGCGTTCCGGGCAAAATTGATGCCCTCCGACAAACCCTGCAACAGGCCTGCGATGCAGATCTGGTTGACCATTTTTGTCAATTGTCCCGAACCGGCAGGTCCCATTAATCGGACAGCACACGCATAACTTTCAATCACCGGACGTGCGCGTTCGAAGATCTCCGATTGACCACCGGCCATGACGGTAAGAACACCGTCTTCCGCGCCACGTTGACCACCGGAAACCGGTGCGTCGATGAACCCGAATCCCCGTTTATTGGCCTCTTGTTCAAGTTCTCTTGCCAATTTGGCCGATGTCGTCGTGTGATCGACGAACACCGCTTCGGTTTGCATCGCGCTGAAGGCGCCATTTTCGCCGGTCGCCATAGCGCGAACGTCGTTATCATTACCGACGCAACAGAAAATGATCTCAGCTTTCTCGGCTGCGTCGGCAGGCGTCTTGGCTACCTGGCCGACATATTGAGCGGACCATTTTTCCGCTTTGGAGAGCGTGCGGTTGTATACGGTGACGTGATATCCGTTTTTACACAAATGGCCCGCCATGGGGTATCCCATGGTGCCAAGCCCGAGGAATGCAACGCGTTGAATGAGACTTGCTTGAATCATAATCGGAGAAATTACCATTCGAAGATACAACAAAACCTTGTTATCATATCATCTTGCGAACCAAAAATTGTTTTGGTTTTGCTATGGAGCACGACATCACACTCGAAGCATCTGCATGGGAGATCAGCAGAAATGAACGAATTGCCGGAATATATCGATGGTATACCCAACATCAGTGGCTCGGAAAATATAGTCATTGAGGCCGCTCGGCGCCGTGACGCCAAGGCTCTTCGAGGGAACAACAACCGATTCGATGAGATAAAAAGTGCGTTCGCGATCGCGCTCCATATGCAACAACCGCTGATTCCAGCCGGTGGAGGCGACCTTCGATCTGCACAAATAGTCAGTAATCTTAAGCATATGATGGACAACCAGCATATCGGGGATAACCACAATGCCCCGGTTTTTCACTGGTGCTATAAACGAATCGGGGATTTTATCCCTCAGTTGGTGGCAGAAGGCAAGGAGCCCCGAATTATGCTGGATTATTCCGGGGTGTTGCTTCATGGCCTCAGGCATATGGGATGCGACGATGTCATGGATAGCCTGAAAAGGATCACCTGTAGTCAGGAATATCAGCATTGTGTCGATTGGCTCGGATGTCCGTGGGGTCATGCCGTTGCGCCGTCCACGCCCATCCAGGACTACAGACTGCATGTGCAGGCTTGGCAGCATCACTTCGCGGCTATTTTCGGGCTGGATGCCTTATCCCGCGTCAAGGGTTTCTCACCCTCCGAGATGGCGATCCCCAACCACCCCGATGTTTGTTATGAATTCGTAAAGACATTGAAGGATTCCGGTTTTACCTGGGTGCTGATCCAGGAACACACGGTAGAAAATCCGGAGACCGGCGGGGGAATCGAACGCCCCCATATCCCCCACAGGTTGGTTGCCAGAAATTCCAAAGGAGAGACCGCCTCAATCACCGCCCTCATCAAGACCCAGGGAAGTGACACGAAACTGGTTGCACAGATGCAGCCCTATTATGAGGCAAAAAGCCTGGAACGTCAGGAACTTGTCGGGAAAAAGATCCCACCGCTGGTATCCCAAATCGGGGATGGCGAAAACGGTGGCGTCATGATGAATGAGTTTCCAGGTAAGTACATGGAAGCGGTGCGCGAATCTTCCGGGTCGGATACTCCCTTCATGAACGGTACCGAATACCTGGAGAATCTGTTGGCTTTGGGTATTACCGAGCAGGATTTCCCGGAGATTCAGCCAATCCTGCAAAAGCGCATATGGGATCGCATGAAACCGGGGGAAGGCCCCGACAAGCTCGCTCAGGTCATTACCGAGATCAAAAAGGAAGACGATCGCTTCCATATGGACGGTGGCAGTTGGACAAACAATATCTCGTGGGTCGAAGGCTACGAGAATGTTCTCGGGCCCATGGATAAGGTCAGCGCCCAATTTTCTCAACGAATGCTGGACAAGGGCGTTCCTACGGACGATCCCACCTACCGTAACGCGTTGTTTCACTTGCTGACAAGCCAGACAAGCTGCTTCCGGTATTGGGGGCAGGGAACCTGGACCGACTATGCTCGTGAGCTATGTCGGCGGGCGGAAGAGGCGGTTGGCGCATAGAGAAACGAGTGACTGAAGAAAGTTGCGCACGTAAGGGGAATACGAAGAATGCAGAACCGATACCACGCCACGATACTCACACTTCACCAGCCTTCAGGTAACCTGGAAGATCTGCTGGCCCATGACACATGGAAAGCAAAAGAGATCCTATATGCCCTGGATCGGATTCCACGGGCGATATGGGGCTATGAAGATATAGCTCGCGTACACATTGCCATGTCCGGAGCCCTTCTGGAGACGTTGACCAGCCCGGATTTCCAATCCCAGACCTACGGTTATGTTAAATGTGGGGATTTGCTGTGGAATCTGCGCAATCCCGCCATCGATTTGCTGGCAACGGGGTACTACCACCCGGTATTTCCTTTAATTCCTCCTGCTGATAGAGAAGAACATATCCTCCGTTGGTTCGGTGTCGCACGCCACATCTTCGATCAACAACACTTCCAGGGATTATGGCCACCCGAGATGGGTTTCTGCATGGAAATGATTCCCCTGCTGAAGAAACTCGGATTTCGGTACGTGTTGGTGGACAGCGAGCAGGTCATTCCGCTTACGCCCATGTCCTGGCATGAAATACGTTATCGCCCCCATATTGCCTCCTTTGGTGGGGAAGAGATTATCGTTGTGGTTCGTGATCGCGATCTCTCCAATTCCCAGGAAGCAGGAATGGACCCCGGTTGGTTTATCCACGAGATCCATGAACGGACTCAACACTGCAACTTCCCTGCGCTAGTCACCACCGCAAGCGATGGCGATAACGGTGGTTGGTTCCGTAATACCAAATGGGATAGCAATTTCTGGGGCGCTTTCTATCGTCCGTTGATGCGGCGCATCCGGGAAGATAGCGCCGGATTTTTACCCACCTTCATCCATGATTATTTGGATCGCTTTGGGGCGGAGGGCTATGTTATTGTGCGTACCGGTGCATGGAATACAGGGGAGCACGACGGTGTGGGCTTTATACAGTGGACCGGCTCCCAGACGCAAAAAGATGCTCTGAATCGGACCGATGAAGTGAGTCGAGACATTCATGAGCTGCGCTGGGAAGAAGGAAAAAAAGGATGGCCGGATCCGGAAACAGCCCGATTGTTGGAAGAAGCCATGTGGCGATTATTGAAGGCGGAAACCAGTTGTCACTTTTATTGGGGTGAAGACTGGACCCCGCGTGTACATGCGGATCTCGATCAGGCAACCTCGCTAGTGGAACATATTCGCAAGAGGTTGAGTGAACGATAAATCCCGGTTGCGCCGGGAATCAACGGCGTTCGAGCGGAAAGTCGATTCAGTTCTTTGTATTAGTCTATTTTCAAACGCCGTGTGCGACTTTTTCCGAACCATTATTTTCAGTCGGTTACAAACCTAAAAGGGATTCGGCTAAAAGATGGTGTCATTTGTAAATCAGTGACTTACGGAGGAAGGTGCATATGGGAGTTTTTAACACTTTTGTAACACTATCAAATACACCAAACATGTAATTTTTTCCGGCTGTCGCAGGTAGCCGGAAGAAAATTACTCAGGATAGATACCCATGAGCAACCCTACTTTGACCCCTGATATCCAAAGAATCGTGGATTCCCAACATCACGATCCCTTCTCTGTACTTGGTCGGCATCCCGATGGCGAAGATAATATCGTCATTCGTGTCAATATTCCGGACTGCATCGAAGTCAGCATCGCGGAAGGATCTCTCCCCATGGATCGAATTCCCGATACCAATATTTTCGAATATCGCGGACCGGCCAAAGGTATCCCCGAGCACTATCGTTTGATCTGGCGTGATTCTGACCATAATGAGTACGTCACTCATGACCCCTATAGCTTTCCTCCGCAGATTCCCGACTTTGATCTCCATATCTTCAATGAAGGCAAGCATTGGCATGCCTATCGGCTGCTCGGTGCCAATACCCATGTGGCCGATGGCGTTGAAGGCGTGTTGTTTGCCGTATGGGCGCCCAATGCGGAGCGTGTGAGTGTCGTTGGTGATTTCAACCACTGGAATGGCCGTCAATATCTCATGCGTGTTCGAGGTGGCAGTGGCGTTTGGGAGTTGTTTATACCGGGCCTTAAACCGGGTGCTTTGTACAAGTTCGAGATTCGGCACCGTGGTACCGGGAACATCATGCTTAAGACCGACCCGTATGGACAGTCCTTCGAGTTGCGGCCGAGCACATCGTCCATCGTAACAGGGAAGACCACCTATCTCTGGGACGATCAGGACTGGATGAAAAATCGCGCCGAGCGGGATTGGCTACATGGTCCCATGTCCGTTTATGAGGTCCATCTCGGTTCCTGGCAACGGGGGCCGGATGGAGAATTTCTCAACTACCGGGAGTTGGCCGAACGTCTGGTAAGTTATTCCCTTGACATGGGCTTCAGTCACATCGAGTTGATGCCCATCACCGAGCATCCCTTCGATGCCTCATGGGGGTATCAAACCACCGGCTATTTCGCGCCGACCAGCCGTTTCGGTTCTCCTGATGATTTTCGATTCTTCGTGGATTATTGCCATCAACACGGCATCGGTGTCTTCCTGGACTGGGTGCCTGCGCATTTCCCAAAAGACGCCCACGGGCTTGCCTGGTTCGATGGTGAACCGCTGTATGAGCATGCCGATCCGCGAAAGGGCGAACACTTGGACTGGTCGACCCTCATCTACAACTATGAGCGGCACGAAGTAAAAGGTTTCCTGCTGTCCAGCGCCGTGTTCTGGCTGGAGGAATACCATCTCGACGGCATTCGGGTGGACGCTGTCGCCTCCATGCTCTACCTGGATTATTCCCGTGAAGAATGGATTCCCAACAAATATGGTGGCAATGAGAATCTGGAAGCCATGGAATTTCTCCGTGAGCTGAATTCCGTTGTCCATGCCGAACATCCCGGTGCATTGATTATGGCCGAGGAGTCCACATCATGGCCGCAGGTAACCCGGCCGGTATACCTGGGCGGGTTGGGTTTCAGCATGAAGTGGAATATGGGGTGGATGAACGATACCTTGCGATACATTTCCCTGGATCCCGTTTATCGTCAATACCACCATGACTTGTTGACATTCAGCATGTTGTATGCCTTTACGGAAAACTTCATCCTGCCTTTCTCCCATGATGAGGTTGTACACGGTAAAGGTTCCATGTTGACCAAAATGCCCGGAGATGAATGGCAGAAATTCGCCAACCTCCGGTTGCTGTATACCTATATGTTTACCCATCCCGGCAAGAAGTTGTTATTCATGGGCCTTGAATTCGGGCAAGGCTTTGAATGGGACAGCGCCGGTGTTGTTGATTGGGATGTACTTCAGTATCCGTTCCACGAAGGACTGCGCAGACTGGTAAAAGATCTTAATCATCTCTACCGCAATTATTCTGCTTTGTATTTCTATGAGTTTGAATGGCAGGGGTTTGACTGGGTCGATTGCCACGACTCCCACCAATCGATCTTGAGTTACCTGCGTAAAGGCGATGACGAGAGTCTGATCGTAATCGTAAATTTCACGCCGATACCGCGGGATGACTATCGTATCGGTGTGCCTTACCCAGGGAAATACCACGAAATTCTGAATTCGGATTCAGAATACTATGGTGGTAGTAATGTGGGTAATGGGATGGTTCCGCTGGAAGCCATTGAAGAAGCCTGGATGGATAGGCCCTATTCCGTAACGGTGACCGTTCCCCCTCTCGGGGCTGTCATTTTAAGGCCGGAATACAAACCATCCGAGGAAGAAACGGATGAGGCCCAGGATAATGCCGAGGGCGAAACTAGCGCAGAGGAATTGTCGACAGAGCCTGCCATCGGCAAGGAAGCGACATCCGGCGTTAAAAGCAAATCTGAAACGACATCGGCGTCACGTAAGCCCTCTTCCACAAAGGCAAAAACGGCTTCGACCGGGGCCGTAGCCAAGAAAACCACCGCTAAAAAAACAACGGAAAAAAAGGCAGCGGCTCCAAAGGTGTCGGCTTCTTCGCAAAAACGAAAAGCGTAATTTACAGTTGACGTAGGTGTATTTTATCTTCGGCCCCGCAAAGCGGGGCCGTATAGTTTTTGCGGGGCGGAATTATCGCTGCCCGGTCCGGTGCCCTGTTAGTTTTTCTGCTTTCTTCGATGTTTTTTGAAGTTCTTCGCCTGCTCGAAGATTTCCTTGTATATCTGGTCTTCGTTAACCGGCGGATAACCGTATTTGGCCAGAAGGACAATCAGATCCACCTTCAATTCGGCCTTGATATCGTCTCACTTGCTCCAATCCGTATCATGTTGGAATGAGTCTGATCGCCATGCTTGAAATTTATCCCACTTGCTGTTTTCATAACATATCTTGAACGGGCCGCTTCTTTAGTTATAAAAGCAGTAAAGACGCCGAATGATATTGGAAATTATGCTTAACCATTGGCAATGTTACACACCTAGTGCCACGTTCCACCTTATTTTAAGCGTTCAGCGAGGCAAAAAGTGGTTAGATGCAAGGCGCGCAAGTGCAGACATAGTGACCTTTTTCAAACTTGCGCAACGC
>JABDQX010000129.1 GCA_013042035.1 Gammaproteobacteria bacterium | reverse complement strand
GTTGTCCGGATCGTAACCCCGGGCACGGTGACCGACGAAGCCCTTCTGGAAGATCACCACGAGAATCTGCTGGTGGCCGTCCATCCCGCCACTATCCCCGATGCCGCCGAGGATGTTTTCGGCATCGCCAGTCTCGATCTCGGCAGCGGACGTTTCTCTGTGCTGTTGGCCCAGGGAGCCGATGCCCTGGGCGCGGAGTTGGAACGCTTGAAACCGGCGGAGCTGCTCATCAGCGAGGATATCCGGGGGCCACGCCTGCTACAGGAATATCCGGGTCTTCGACGGCAACCGCCCTGGCATTTCGAGCCCGACAGTGGACAGCGGTTGTTGTGCCAGCAGTTCGGCACCCGGGATCTGGCCGGTTTCGGTTGTGATTCACCGCTATTGATCGCTGCGGCCGGCAGTTTGCTTCAATATGCCAGGGATACCCAGCGATCGAAGCTGCCTCACATCCGGGGTTTTCGGGTGGAAAGGCGCGAGGACTCGTTGATCCTGGATGCCGTGACCCGGCGTAATCTGGAGATCTCGGAGACGCTGGGGCAATCGTCACAAAATACCCTGGTTGGCGTCATGGACAGAACCGTGACCCCCATGGGCAGCCGGTTGCTTCGCCGATGGTTAGGGTATCCGTTGCGCGATCACCACCTGCTCGGTCTTCGGCACGGCTGTGTCGCCGCAATGCTGGGCGTGCGCGAGATCGAAACAGCGCGGAACCTGTTACGGGAAATCGGCGATATGGAACGGATCCTGGCGCGGGTTGCCCTCGGGTCGGCGAGGCCCCGGGATCTGGCGCAGTTGCGCCGGGGACTCGGTACCCTACCGGCTCTGGGTGGGGCACTGGCGACCATCGAATCACCATTGCTCGCCGAGTTGCTGGAGACCATGGGCGATTATCCGGCGTTACACGATTTATTGACGCGGGCCATCGTCGAATCGCCACCGGTGCTCGCCCGGGATGGCGGCGTGATAGCCATGGGCTTCGATGCCGATCTCGATGAACTGCGCAATCTCGGTAGCGATGCCGGGCAGTTGCTGGTGGAGATGGAAAAGGCCGAGCGCGAGCGAACCGGTATCGCCAACCTCAAGGTGGGTTATAACCGCGTTCATGGTTATTACATCGAGCTTGGCCGCGCCCAGGCCGACAGGGCGCCGGCCAACTACATTCGGCGGCAAACCCTGAAGGGCGCGGAGCGTTATATCACGCCGGAACTCAAGGTGTTCGAGGACAAGGCGCTAAGCGCTCGCGAGCGCTCTCTTGCCCGGGAAAGGGCGCTGTATGAAGAGCTGCTTGTCCGAGTCAGTGAAGATCTTGATCCACTGCAACGTTCGGCGGGCGCTCTGGCGGAAATCGACGTACTCATCAATCTGGCCGGACGCGCCGTGGATCTGAATTTGTGCGCGCCGGAATTGTCCGATGCGCCCGGTATTCGAATCACCGGCGGCAGGCATCTCGTGGTGGAGCAGGTATCGGCGGAGCCTTTTGTGGTCAATGATCTGGATCTGTCCGATGAGCGCCGCATGCTTATCGTCACCGGCCCGAATATGGGGGGCAAATCCACCTACATGCGCCAGAGTGCCTTGATTGTTCTGTTGGCCTCGGTGGGGAGTTTCGTGCCGGCCGAAAGCGCCGTTATCGGTCCGGTGGATCGGATCTTTACCCGCATCGGTGCGGCCGATGATCTCGCCGGAGGATGGTCCACCTTCATGGTGGAGATGACGGAAACCGCCAACATCCTGCATAACGCCACCGAACAAAGTCTGGTGCTGATGGATGAAATCGGCCGGGGGACCAGCACCTACGATGGCCTGGCGCTTGCCTTTGCGGCGGCCATGCATCTGGCGGAGCAAACCCGCGCCTTCACGCTCTTTGCTACCCATTACTTCGAGTTGACGGACCTTCCGTCCCGGGTGGATTCGGTGGCCAACGTACACCTGGATGCCGTGGAGCATGGCCACGAGATCGTGTTTTTACATCAGGTCAGGGAGGGGCCCGCCGATCGCAGCTATGGGCTTCAGGTGGCGGCGCTCGCCGGGGTGCCATCCGGCGTTCTCGACAGGGCGCGCCAAATGTTGAAAGAACTCGAATCCGGTAATCATCGGAGCCTGCCACCACTCTCGAAACCACCCTCGAAACCGCCATCGGAACCCTTGCCGGAATCCCTACAAGAATCGGATACCGCCCGGGCTGCGCCGGATTCCGGTCAGCTTACGCTATTTCGCGAAGATCCCAATCACGCGGTCGTGGAGGCTTTGGCTGCGGTGGACGCCGATGCCCTATCGCCCAGAAAGGCCCTGGATGTCTTGCGTCAGTTGAAGGAGTTGTTGTAACTTTTTGAGGGAAGTGACGACGTTCGAGTTTCTGTTACACTATTGCCAGAATTTTAGGAGAAAATCACCATGAAGCAATTGCTATCGACTGTACTGGCGGTAACCCTGCTGGCCATGGGAAGCCCGGTGATGGCCGAGCTGGTCATTCCGCTGCTCTCCTTCCGAACAGGTCCCTATGCACCCAACGGCATCCCTTATGCTGACGGTGTCACGGATTATTTTAATCTCCTGAACGAACGCGATGGCGGTATTGGCGGTGAGAAGATCAAGATTATCGAATGCGAAACCGCCTACAATGCCCAGCAGGGCGTCGAGTGCTACGAAAACACCAAGGGGAAAGATTCCCTGGTCTACTTCCCGCTATCTACCGGCATTTCCTATCAGCTAATCCCGAAAGCGACCGCCGATGGCATTCCGCTTCACACCATGGGCTATGGCCGGACATCCGCCGCCAACGGCAATGTGTTTACCCATGTTTTCAATTTTCCCGGCACGTATTGGGACGCCGCCTCCATCATCATCAAATATATCGGTGAGCAGGAAGGGGGAATGGATAAGCTGTCCAATAAAACCATTACCCTCGTCCATCACAACTCTCCCTATGGCAAGGAGCCGATCCGCACCCTGGAAAATCTCGCCGCCAAACATGGATTTATTTTCAAGATATTGCCCGTGGACCATCCGGGACAGGAGCAAAAATCCACATGGCTGCAGGTTCGCCGCAACCCCCCGGACTATATCCTCATGTGGGGTTGGGGTGTGATGAATCAGGTCGCCATCAAGGAAGCGGCCTCCATTCATTTCCCCATGGATAAATTCATCGGTGTCTGGTGGTCGGCCAATGAGGGCGATGTGATTCCGGCGGGTATCGGAGCCAATGGCTATAAAGCGATTACCTTCACCGGTAATGGCAGAGACTATCCTCTATACAAAGATCTGGATAAATACATCTTCGAGCCGGGCAAGGCCGCCGGTAACGGTAGCCAGATCGGCACCCACCTTTACAATCGCGGCATCGTCCAGGGATTGTTCCTGAGTGAGGCCATCAAGACCGCCCAGGCCATGCACGGAACCCGTGCGATCACTCCGGCGATGATGCGCGATGGTCTGGAAAACCTGGAAATGACGGAAGAAAAATACGTTGCGCTGGGACTGCCGAATTTCTCGGTGCCATTCAAGGTAACCTGCGAAAACCATGCGGCACCCGGCCTTGGCGCGATTCAGCAATGGGATGCCAAGAAAAAGCGATGGAACCAGGTATCTGACTTTATTGCCTCGGATCGCGAGATCGTCGATCCTTTGATCCTCCAAGACTCCGCTGCCTATGCGGCCGAGATGAAGCTTTCCACGGATAATTGCAAGTAATTTCTGGCAGGTAAAAAGCCACATAAATCCGGCTGCTGTGCAGCCGGATCAGATGCCCGATACCAGCATATCAATGGCGGCGAGGATCTTGTCTCGGAAGCTTTCCAGGGAGGTGACTTTGGTTTTCAACAGGGATTTTGAAACCGAGGTCATCTGATGGGTCAGCAATACGAAGCTGCCTTCATTAAGAGAAATCACAGGGCATAATCGCTTGGCGTCGGTGTTGTCCAGGGCCTCATGGGGCGATAGCGGTATCACAAGACGGGAATTCAGATCGCGAAACAGCGGGTTTTGAATATCGATAAAATACGGGTAGATCCCATTTGAGGCATCGTCTTCATTTTTGTAAAGCGTGAGCTGGCTCATTGGCTTAAAAACACCGATGGGCGTCTGAAAACAACCCGTTTCTATCGGCCAGTTCATTTAGCGCATGGATGGCCTTTTTGTTGTTCTTCAGCCAGTCGCTGCGCTCGGCCTTTCTTACCTCATTTTCCAGGACGCGTTCGAACGTGGCGGAAAGATTGATATCCAATTCTTTGGCCTTTGAAATCAACTCACTGTTTATGCTGAGATTTATCGCCTTTTTAGCGGCATTTTCATTAAATATCGGTTGTAACATGCGCCGTCCCCTGTATTTATTATGCGTATCAATTATGCGCATGGAAAATGTAGCAGGAAGGACGATATCTGACAAGACCCCGTGAAAACACCTGGGAAATACACGTGCAATCCGCGGAAAAACAATCAGCCCAAAACCGTGAGTTTCTGCTTTCGGTAAACAACATTGAGGTTGTTTACAATCACGTGATTTTGGTGCTGAAGGGGGTCAGCCTCAAGGTGCCGAAGCACGGCATCACCGCGCTTCTGGGCGGTAATGGTGTCGGTAAAACCACCACCCTCAAATCCATCTCCAATCTACTGCGTTCCGAGCGTGGCGAGGTGACCCGTGGCACCATCGAGCTCGCCGGAGAAGAGACCCGTCATCTCGATCCCGCCGATCTGGTGCGTCGCGGCATCGTTCAGGTCATGGAAGGGCGGCACTGCTTCGAGCACCTTACCATCGAAGAAAATCTTTTGACCGGCGCCTACATCCGAGGCGGGGACCGTGCCGAGATACGCCAGGATCTGGAGCGTGTCTATTCTTACTTCCCACGCCTGCGTGAGCGCCGCCGCAGTCAAGCCGGATATACTTCGGGTGGCGAACAGCAGATGACAGCCATCGGCAGAGCGCTCATGAGCCGCCCATCCATGATCCTGCTGGACGAACCTTCCATGGGGCTGGCGCCACAGTTGGTGGAACAGATCTTCGATATCGTGGCGGAGATAAACCGGCAAGAAGGCGTCACCATACTGCTTGCCGAACAAAATACCAATGTGGCGCTCCGATATGCCAACTATGGTTATATTCTGGAAAATGGCCGCGTTGTCATGGAAGGGCCCGCCGAGGAAATGCGCAACAACGACGACGTCAAGGAATTCTACCTTGGCATTTCCGGCGATCATCGCCTGTCGTTCCGTGATGTCAAACACTATCGGCGAAGAAAGCGCTGGCTATAGTGAGAGCGTGTCTGAAAAATCCCCGATCTACTGCGGCGGCCCCCGAATTGTGGCCCGCTGCGTTGCGAAAGAGTGAGAAATCGCGTCATGTAGCTCGCTACACTCCCCGATTTCTCACTTTCCGCGCCTTGCGGGACCGCAATCGGGCTACCGCCTCGCGACGACCGGGAATTTTCAGACACGCTCTGAGAGGTTCGAATGGCGTAGCGCTGATTACCGTCATTCTCGCGGTTGCGCTGATTACCACAATCACCGCCGCCATGATTGCGAGACAACACATCGATATTCGCAGAACCACCAATATCATCCACGCCAATAAAGCCTATGAATACGCGCGGGGTATCGAGATCTGGGCGACCCGGTTGCTGGCGCGGGACATGTTGCAAGAAGAGGAAAAAGTCGACCATCTCGGCGAGGACTGGGCCAGCGCCCTGCCGCTGACCGATGTTGCCGGTGGCACCATCACGGGGCAAATCCTGGACCTTCAGGGGCGCTTCAATCTCAACAATCTGGTGCAAACCGCTGTACGGGATGCGACTGCCCAAGATGCGATTGCCCAAGATGCGATTGCCCAGGGTAATGATGAACAAACCCGGCCATCGCGTGAATCGGCAAGGTTTCAACGCTTGTTGGAACGGTGTGATTTGGCGCCCGGGCTTGTTGCGCCCGTTATTGACTGGCTTGACGAGGACACGAAGCGGTCTTATCCCGATGGCGCGGAGGATTATGCGTACCTTGGATTGGACGTCCCTTATCGTGCCGCCAATGCCGCCATGGCAAGCCCGAGCGAGTTGTCCCTGGTGTTGGGCTTTGATTACGATGCCTATGTGTGCCTGGAGCCCTTCATTTCCACGCTGCCGACCCATACGGCCATCAATGTCAACACAGCACCTGCGGACGTTCTGATGGCGCTTATGAATGGAATAACGGCAACCCAGGCGGAGCAGCTCGCAAGCAGACGCGAAGTGGAGCCCTACGTGTCCGTGGACGATTTTCTTGCCCAGATGGACATCGTCGGTATCCCCATACCGGAAACGGACGCGGATGCATTCGGCGATAACACGCTCAGTGTAAACAGTAACCATTACCTGATAGTTGCCGATACGCAAATCGGCAATGTCCGGGTGCGGCTTTTCAGTCAGGTCGAGCGTTTGGATAACGGGAATGTTCGTGTGTTGTCGCGGGGCAGGGAAAATTTGTGATGACTGAGGTAGATGCAAGACTCAGCGGCTGTGAAAAAAACACCCGGGTTGGGGAGTGCAAGGTGAGTTTTGCATACAACTGTTTGCAAGATAATGCCTGAGCGACTTTTTATACAACTCCACGCCGATAGTTCGGCGGTGACCTGGTTGCGCCAGGGAGCGATACCGGACCGGACCCTCCCCCGGACGGGGCCTTTATCGGATCTATCCGGTGAGAGCGCCAACTGCCGGGTCATCGTTTTCGTGCCAGGCAGCGACGTGACGTTGATTACGGCGGATGTACCGCCCATGAGTCAGCAACGAATGTTGACGGCGGTGCCGTTTGCCCTGGAAGACCAACTGGCGGGGGATATCGATTCATTGCATTTCGTATTCGGTCGGCGAACAGGCCGAGAGCCTTTACCGGTCGCGGTGCTCAAGCATGACCGTATGAAGGCATGGCTTTCCCGATTAGATAAAGCGGGTGTGCGTCCGGATGTATTGGTTTCATCGGTGCTGGGGCTTCCCTCGACACCCGATACCTGGACCATTCTCGTGGATACCGAGATGGCATTGGTTCGGTTCGGGCCACTGTCCGGGTTTGCCGTGGATCTCCCCAACCTCGCGATTGTTGTCCGGGATGCCCTTATTCAAGCCGGGGAAAAGGTACCCCATCGAATACGATTACTTTCCTGTTCCGAGGATCCGGAAAACGTACCCCTGCTGGAATCCGTTGATTGTCAGGTGACGGTGGCACCTTGCGAACCCAATAAACTCGCGGTGCTGTCCGCCCATTTTGATGAGCAACGCGCGATCAATCTGCTCCAGGGAGCCTATAGCCGGCGGATCGGTTTTGGTGAGATATGGCGTGCATGGCGTATGCCGGTTGCGTTGGCAACGGTTTGGTTCGCGGTATGGATTGGCAACCTTTTCGTCGATATTGCCGATCTCTCGGCTCGGAGCCGGCTTTTAGAGACCGAGATCGCGTCGGTGTACCGACAGGCCTTCCCGGATGCGCGCAAGATGAATAACCCGCGGACTCGGATGGCGCGCGGTCTTGATGAACTACGCAAGGCCGGTACGGGGGATGCGATCGGGTTTCTGGATTTACTGGGCCAAGTAGGGGTTCATCTGCAATCCGCGCCCAATGCCCGCTTGACCAATCTCCACTTTCGCTCCGGTGAGCTGGAGTTGCGGGTGAAAATGGCGGACCTGGAGGCCTTCGACCAACTCAAGGAACGCCTCATCCGAGAGGCCGGTTTGACGGTGGAGGTACTGTCGGCAACCACGCGGGAAAGTACGGTGATGGGGCATTTGAAGATAAGTTATCCGGTAATTTCCGGTTGACTGTTGAGGGCGGTCAATCGGAAATTACCGAATTTGATTTGTGTATCAAGATGATCATAATTGGCAGAGCTGGTATCGATAACTATAGGATCTACCTCCAATGAAATACGTCTGTCGTCACTGTGGCGCCTTGAATGACATCCCTGATGGGGAATTGCCTTCAAGGTATTCATGCAAATCTTGCTCTCAGCCGCTATCCCATGCACCCAAGGCGACGGGAGATAGCTCGGCCGCGGTCGGGATGATTGGGGGCGCCACTTTGGGTGCATCCATCGGCGGGCCCGTCGGAGCCATTGTCGGTGGTATTGTCGGCGGAATAATCGGTTACAACGCGAAGGGAGTCGGTTAGTGGATTTCGATACCATCGCATTAGGCGTTGTTTTTTGTCTTTTCGCCAGCATTATCTTCGGATCCCTGGAGCTCTACCACCATCACAGAATAGAGATCGGCAATATTTTCCTTGTATGTTTTGCAACATTTGCGATCATTGGTGGTGTTGAGCTAATCATGGCCGCGTTTTATGGAGATGCGGAGAATTTACCACCTAGATGGCGGGAATATCTCACCGTTTCAGGTATAGCCGGAATAGGCGTGTCATTGAATCTCATTGTGGGGAAAGTCGTGCCACTTCTCTCGAAACCTCAAGAGAAGCATAAAAATAACGGGGGAAACACACATTGACCCGGTAACGCTCCGAAACCCGAATCCGTCGTTCTCACCTTCCTCTATTCTATACCCTTACCTTAACCACTCGGTCGAATTACGTTTGACCATCATGGATGAATTACCTGCGCATGCACCTTGCGTTGCCGGTTGGCTATTCGAATGGATCGGACCGCAAGTACCGCTTCCAGTACCAGCCAGAGGGCCAATACCAGGATAACCGACCCGATGATGGCTACCGGCCATTGCGCCTTGTCGATGGCGGTATGTATCCCCATCACCATGGCCGATATGGTTGCGCCGAGCACCACGAACATCGGCAGCATCGTGTACAGAATCGGTCTTCGCCGACGGTACAGGTAGATGGTCACGGCAAGCAGCGTGAGGCCCGCCAGGATCTGATTGGTGGTGCCGAACAAGGTCCAGAGAAATAAACCAGCCGGTTTGCCATCTACTTCGAAGAAGGCGAAAAAACCGATGGCTGCCACGGCAATCAGGGTCGAAATATAACGGTTGTCCAGGATCTTTACGCCGAGGGTATAACCGATTTCCTGCACATTGAAGCGCAACAATCGTGTGCCCGTATCGACACTTGTCATGGCAAAAGCGACCACCACCACACTCACAAAGGTATAGGCAAGGTCTATCGGCACTCCCAGTTGGTGAACGAATTGCCCGGTTCCCTGGATGAATACGCCGAGTTTTTGGTTAAGCCCCGCGGCCTTGTCCCAGGAACCATAAAAATCCGCCCATTCCCCATGGGAGGCGAATGCGCCGGCGGTCGTGGCGAGTATCGCGACCAGGGCCAGCAAGGATTCCCCCAGCATGGCGCCATAGCCAATCAAGGGCGCGTCGGTTTCCTTGTTCATCTGTTTTGCGGTTGTGCCCGATGCCACGAGTCCGTGGAATCCGGAGATCGCGCCGCAGGCGATCACGATGAAAAGGAAAGGTATCAGGGGAGGTGCCCCCTTGGGATTGGCGTTGAAGGCGGGCGCCGCCCACTCCGGCGAGAGAATAAAAAACCCCACCAGCATGGCGATGAGCGCCGAATAGAGCAGTAACGAATTCAGAAAGTCCCTGGGTTGCAGCAGTAACCACACGGGCAGAATACTTGCGAGAAAGGCATAGACCAGTAACGTCCAGGTCCAGGTGGCGGCATCGATACCGGTTATTGGCAGATGGAGGCCTGCCCACGTAGTCCCGAGCATGAGGATGAAACCGACCCCAATCAACAGAAATAATGGCGCCTTCTTCCGATATATCAAAAACCCGATGACCATGGCGATGAGCATCAGCGAATAGGTGGGGAGGATCGCCTCCGGATGCGCGGATGCCGGTATGTTTTCCGGATCGGGGGCCGCGAAAAGCCCCGCGATGACCAACACGAACACCCCCAGGGCGAGGGAGACGAGGAAGAAGGTGATAAGCAAAAACAGAAGTCTTGCCCGTGGATGGATAATGTCCTTGACGATGGTGCCGATACTCCTGCCATGATGGCGCGCGGAGATCACCAGCGCGGAAAAATCATGCACCGCGCCGATCAGCAACGTACCCAAAACCACCCACAGCAGTGCAGGCACCCACCCCCAGATAACGGCGATCGCCGGACCCAGCATGGGAGCGAGACCGGCAATGGAGGCGTAGTGGTGACCGAGAAGAATGTATTTATTGGTGGGTAGGTAATCGATGTCGTCCCGGAAGGTATGCGCCGGTGTTTCCGCGTGGGGATTCAGGCGAAAAATCCGACGGGAGAGTAGGCGCTTGGCGTAGATCCGGTAAAACAGAAGATACAGACCTAGCACGATGACGACCATTATTTCGGGAGACATGTCATTCTCCTGGACTTTATGCTGTCCGCTCTACCATGGAAAAATGTGCAACGCAGTTGGCCGCGATTCGGGGGCTACTGCGGTAGACTGGGGTTTTTCAGGACACGCTCTTAATACATATCGTCCTTCCAGCGGCGAATTGTCGCAAACACCTCCGCTTCGCCCGACAACCTGCGGCCCGCGTGCTTTTCCACGGTGGCAACCACCGTCGGCACATCCGTGCGCAGGAACGGGTTGGTGGCGAGCTCCTCGGCCAGTGTCGATGGCACGGTTGGCGCATCTTGGTCGATTTTGGCAAACGCCTGGGTTTCGCGCACCAACAAATCCAGATTCCCCGGTTCGACCCACTTGGCAAATCTGATGTTATCCAGGGTGTATTCGTGGGCGCAGTAGATAAGGGTTCTTCCCGGCAATGCCGCGATCTTTTTGAGCGAGGCATGCATCTCATCGGGCGTCCCTTCGAACAATCTACCGCAACCTGCTGAAAAAAGCGTATCTCCACAAAATAGCGCGTCGTGCCCATAATAGGCCACATGCCCACTCGTGTGACCGGGAACATCCATGACCCGAAATGACAGCCGGGTGCCGGGTATTTCCACAACATCACCTTCACCCACGGGCCGGGTGATGGTGGCGATGGGTTCCTTGCCGGGACCGAATACCTGGATATTCGGGTAACGGGCCACGAGCCGGGCAACACCGCCTACGTGATCGGCGTGGTGATGGGTAAGCAAGATTGCGACAGGTTCGATTTTTTCTTCTTCCAGTACCCGAAAGATAGGCGCTGCATCGCCGGGATCGACAAAGGCGGCAATCTTTCCGCCTGCTTCCCTGATCTGCCAGGTATAGTTATCGGTAAAACTGGAGATGGGTGTGATGTGCGGCATGATTTTGCTCTGCGGTTCGAAAACGACGTTTCCGAAGATGATGTTACTTCACAAGAGTATAGGGTTCTGCCTCGCTGGATGAAAGTGTGGAGAATTTGCCGGTTCCCGGACGCGGGATTGGGAACCGGCGACCTATTTGGCGGAAATAACTTAGGCGATTGCCGGAAAAGAATATACCGGATTGCACGGTAATTTTGTTCGTATTCAAGGCGCGGCAACAGGTGCATAGTGGTTCTATGCAACTGTTGACGTAACGCAGAAGACGGACAAAAGGACAAGCAAGCTGGTATGTTCTTTGACAGAAATCACCTTATTGCTCACGCTGCCGGCGGGCCTCGTATAAACAGATGCCGGTGGCGACCGATACATTCAGGCTTTCTACCGTGCCCCGCATGGGGAGCCGCACCAGTCGATCGCAACTTCTTCGGGTAAGTCGGCGCAGCCCTTTGCCTTCCCCGCCCAGCACCAACGCGACAGCGCCCGTCAGTGGCGTATCATACAATAATTCATCCGCTTCACCCGCCAGTCCAATAACCTCCACCCCGGCAATCCGAAGATCATCGAGCGAGCGAGCAAGATTGACGACCCGTATAAACGGCACCGACTCCGCCGCGCCACACGCCACCTTGTGTACTGCGGGAGTAAGTCCCACGGCCCGATCCCGAGGGGCCACGACAGCATGTGCCCCGGCGCCGTCCGCGCTTCGCAGACACGCCCCCAGATTGTGAGGATCCTGTACGCCATCGAGGACGAGTAACAACGCAGGCTCCGCGAGTCCCTTCAAAAGATCCAGCGGATCCTGTACCTGCCATGTCGGATTCGAGGCGTTACAGTGGAGAATAAACCCCTGATGGCGCATACCCACCGCCATACCGTCCAATACCTTGCGGGGAGTGGGGTGCACGGGGATGCCACGGCCTTCGGCCTGTTTCAGGATCTGACGGGTCCGGGCATCCTTGCGGTTTTCCTGGATAAAAAGCGCCGTTACCGACGATGTATCCTGGGACAAAACGGCTTCTACCGCGTGGTGGCCGTAAATCGGGTTCGGTGATGTCGGGGGGGTGGTCACTTGGTCGGGCTCCGTGTTCTTTTGGATAAAGTAGAGCTGTATGCAAAAGTCATCTTGCACTCCCTAACGGCGTTGAAATTTGTTGTAATTGGGTCCTCAAAATGCTCATTTATTCCATATAAATTCCGCTTTTTCAGACATTTTCGCCTTGTTATGAAGCACAACCTGACTTTTGCATTTACCTCAGTATAGACCATCAAAAGTCGCCCCAGTGATGCTGAATCACGGCAAGACTGGCGATGGCGGCGGTTTCCGTGCGTAACGTGCGAGGTCCGAGACTGACGGGAACAAAGCCGATTGCCTTTGCACGCTCGGCTTCCGCCTGCGTCAAACCACCTTCCGGCCCTATCAGCAATGTTACCTGGCCACCCGCGTACTCGATATCCGTCAGTTTTTTCTCCGCTCCCGGTTGCAGCAACAGGGCGTTGCCCGATCCGGCGCGTCGGTTGAGTGCCCATTCATCCATATGAAGAGGATTCATGATCTCGGGAATCCGGTTTCTTCCACATTGCTCGCAGGCCGAAACAGCGATACCGCGCCAGTGTTGCAGTCGCCGAGCGGTGCGCTCGATGTTCAGCCGCACCACGCTACGCGCCGTAAATACCGGCTCGATACGTGACACTCCCAGCTCGACGGCTTTCTGAATCACCCAGTCCATGCGTTCACTGCGGGAAATACCCTGAACCAGGGAAAGGGTCAATGGCGGCTCTCGATCCACATCGCGATGTTGTTCGGTACGCACGGCGACGGCCTGCCCCCGGACTTCGATAATCTCGGCATCGAGTTCCCCTCCTTCGCCATTGAAAAGGACGAGTGGCGTACCGGCTCGCAAGCGCAATACACGTGTGACGTGCCTGGCGGCATCTGTCGGCAGATTCAGTACGGAATCAGGATAAAGCGATGTATCCAAATAGATTCTAGTTTCTGACATTGACTTAACCTGGGTATATACATAACATACACTGTTTCGCTGCGTCCGCGAGGCGCATACCTGAAATGGTGAAGCACAGCTTCGCTATTCCACACTACATTGAACTTGATGCCCCTTCGCTCCCGAAGTGGGATCATATAATTTTGCGGAGCAAAATTATGTACGCAGTAATTATGACCGGTGGCAAGCAGTATCGCGTCCAGGTTGGAGACAATCTGCGCGTGGAGAAGCTGGCGGCCGAAGCAGGCGATTCGGTGACATTGGACAAAGTCCTTATGGTGGGCGCCGGTGAAAACGTTACGGTGGGAACACCGTATGTGGATGGTGGAGAGGTATCCGCGAAAGTGAATTCCCACGGCCGTGGAAAGAAAATCCGGATTACCAAGTTCAAGCGGCGTAAAAACTATCGGCGAACGCAGGGCCATCGACAAGCCTTTACCGAGCTCGAGATCACGGGGATTAACCATGGCACATAAAAAAGCAGGCGGCAGTACACGAAACGGGCGGGATTCGGAATCGAAACGCCTGGGCGTCAAGCGTTACGGCGGCGAGATCGTAAAAGCAGGTAGCATCATCGTTCGGCAGCGGGGCACCCGTTTCCATCCCGGCATTAATGTCGGATGTGGTCGCGATCACAC
>JABDQX010000126.1 GCA_013042035.1 Gammaproteobacteria bacterium | reverse complement strand
CTATAAAGCCGTTGGGATTTACGGCCAATTCCACCGGCAAACCGTCTTTGTTGTTCGGCTCCATGCCAACAGCCAAGACCACAAGATCGTAACTGTTGCTGTATCGCTTGTAGCCTTCGGTATTTACACCATGCAAGATGGGATCGCCCGTGGCTTTGTCTTCGGTAATGCTTGCCACTTTCGATTTGATGAACGAAACCGTATCGTCTTCCTTAACTTTCGCGTAGAAATCCTCGAAACGGTCGATGGCACGAATATCAATATAGTAAATGGTAGATTTGCCTTCCTGATCGCGCACATAGGTAGTCTGCTTGAGCGAGGCCATACAGCAGATACGCGAACAGTGTGGGAGATAATTGCGGTCACGGGAGCCGGAGCACTGGATGAAAGCCACATTCTTGGCTTCCTTGCCGTCCGAAGGACGCAGCAGTTTGCCCCCGGTAGGTCCGGCGGGATCCGCCAAACGCTCGAATTCGACGCTTGTGATGACATTCTTGAAACGATCATAGCCGTATGGCTGGATCTTCGCGGCGTCAAACGGTCGCCAGCCGGTGGCCCAAACGACAGCGCCTGCCTTGATCGGAATGCTTTCTTCCTGCATCTGCGTGTCTATCGCATCATATTTGCAGGCAGCCTTGGCTTTTTCCGCCTCATCGGTACCGATAATCCGGGGATCGATAACATATCGCTGGGGATAGGCCATTTTGAAAGGCAGATAGGCGGCCTTGCGCTTGCCAAGCCCGTATTGGAATTCGTCATCGAACTCCGATTCCACGGCTTTCTCGCATTCGCCACACGCGGTGCAATTCTCATTTACATAACGCGGTGCGATGCGCACGGTAGCGGTATAGTCTCCCGGCCCACCCTCAATACCCACGACCTCGGCCGAGGTAAGAACGCGGATGCGGGGCTGCGCCTTGAAGCGCCGCACGTTGATTTCCATGCCACAGGTTGGAAAACACAGCTTTGGAAAGTAGCGGTATAATTGACTAACGCGACCGCCCACCGAATGATTCTTCTCGATGAGAACCACGTCCTTACCGCACTCGGCAGCTTCTAACGCGGCGGTCATTCCGCTAATACCACCGCCTACGACCAGGATTGTCTGGTTGGTAGCGACTACGTCCGTCATTAGACCTCCTCAATTCTTTATCATCACCGCCCGCGAGGTGGCTTGGCTATCATCAGGGCCACCCCTGCGTAAAAAACTTTTCACGACCCCCACCATAGGACTCCCACAGTGATTAAATTAATGTACTACATGCGCGGGCGAAGAATCCCATCAAACGTTTGTATGCTTAGCATAGATAAAATTTATGCTGAAGCTGTGGCATGGCTACCATGTCGCGCGGTAATCATGAAAGGCCGTGAGCAGGAAAACCGGTGAGCAGAATACTATAGAGCAAATAGCGGGTCTTCCTAAATCTTTAGAATTTTTGATTCCGATTGGGTGGGGTTTGTGGGCCCTGTTTCCGAGGTCTTTGGCGCGGAGGTTCAGCGAGGTCGAACTTTCAACTGTTTTCCATCGAAAACAATACGCAAGTGCCAAACTCTTTAAATGACGGAATTTTCCAGATGATCATCCTGAACGGCATTGACGATATCCACCAACAGAGCCCGAGCTTCCCGATTCGGCAGATGCAGATTGTAGAAGGTGTGATCGGCCTGACAATATTGCGCCACCGCCTTCAGGTAGCCGGAGAACAACAACAGCGACCAGATCGAGCTTTCCCGTGGGCGAATATCGTCCAAGGAAACCACCTCGTCCAACTCCGAATAGATAGCACCGCCCTGCAACAGCGTCTCGACGCCCCGGTACACTCCCTGGCCACCATTGCGAATCAGGTCGAAGATAACATCATTGAAACGGCTATCCACCGAATAGGGGGCAGCGGGGGCAGGCCGATCCGCGATGAAATTCACGATGGAACCGGGATTGTAAACAGCGGCGTTCCCGAATCGATAACCGCTATACCAGTCCCGAGCCTCGGGCAGGGCATCCGGTAACCCGAAATCGGTCAGCAGCCCCGTAACCTCGGACTCGGTGAAACCAAACTTATCCGCAAAGGGTCCCGGATTCGTGATGCCGGCCATCTTCAGGTTATTCAAGCCGGGGAAGATCGATTTCCTGGCCAGCGGCAAAACACCGGTCAACACGCCCCTTCCCAGAGCGTCGTGATCCTTCAGGGCACCACCGAGCCAGTTGCCCATGAAATTCACCACCTCGTCGTAATAGCCGGACTGGAAACCCGCGTGGGTCGGCGTATCGTATTCGTCGATCAGCAATACCACCTGTTCCCCGTGGGCCCGCGCAAGCCAGGTCAGAAGATCCTTGGCGCTGTTTTCGTAGTCGGTTTGCGACGCCTCCCGGGAAAGGATGGATTCATAACGTTCCTTTTCCCGCCTGGATAAAATATTGCTCTCCAGCAGATCGGCATGGCGCTCGAATTCCCCGGCAATCTCGTATTTCAGTTTTTCCAGACACGATTCCCAGTTATTCGCCGCGATGTCCTTCAGGGTCAGAAACACCACCGGATAGCGCCCCTGGTGGGCCAGATAATTCTCACCCGCCCTGGTAATGGCCAGTCCCTGGAAAAGCTCGGCATTACCCGGTTTTCCTCGCTCGAAAAAGGTCCGTAGCAGGGAGAGATTCAGTGTCTTGCCGAAGCGTCGGGGACGGGGCAGCAGGAGTACCTTGGCGGGGGTATCCAGTACCGACTGGATAAACAGGGATTTATCCACGTAGTGGTAACCCGCCCGGATTAATTCGGGGAAATTGGAAAGGCCGATGGGTGGCTTTGAAGCGGGCATCATGTTTCTTTGCGGGATTTCATGCATTCTTATCCACGAGCGCTCTAAAGGAAAATCGATGATTCTTTCGTGCTGTTCGGTATGGGCCAACGTGTGTGATGGCATAAAGTATGCCCAAACAGTCAAAGCGATCAATAGCACTGTCCCACCGAACAAAAATGTTTGCTGCGAAGCGGCACGTTGCGCGCTACAATTCGACTCATGTCAGGAAACACGATTGGTAAATTGTTTACGGTCACATCATTCGGCGAAAGCCATGGCCCCGCCATCGGTTGCGTCGTGGATGGTTGCCCACCGAGCCTCGAACTTTGCGAGGCGGACATTCAGCC
>JABDQX010000119.1 GCA_013042035.1 Gammaproteobacteria bacterium | reverse complement strand
CGCGAAACGTGGCCAGTGGCCGGTCCCCGGAATCAGAGTGGTGAGTTGGGAGAGCATCTGGCAGCCATTGCACACCCCGAGGGAAAAGGTATCCGGGCGAGAGAAAAATTCGGCAAAGACATCCCGCGCCCGCGGGTTATGCAAGATGGAGTTGGCCCATCCCCCGCCCGCGCCCAGTACATCTCCATAGGAAAAACCACCACAGGCGACCATGCCATGGTAGTCGGGCAGGGTCGCGCCGCCTTCGATAATGTCGCTCATACGGACATCGAAGCAATCGAATCCCGCCCGATCGAAGGCGGCGGCCATCTCTACGTGACCGTTTACGCCTTGCTCGCGCAAAATGGCGATTCTGGGGCGGGAACCGCCCGGACGCGGCGCCTGGGATGACGGGATGGATAAATCGAAGTCGAAGTGCGCCGCCAGCCCCGGATCGTCGGCGTCCGCAATGCTGTCGTATTCTTCCCGTGCGCAATCGGGGTTATCCCGCAAGGCCTGCATGCGATAGCTGGTCTCGGACCAGATCCTCTGTAGCGAGACACGGGACTGGTCAAAAATCGTTTCACCGGCAAGACGGAACCGGATACTGTCGTCGTAGTTGGGTTTGCCGATGACATGGGTGTGTTTGGCAAGCGCCCCATACGAACCGAGGATTTCCAGAACCGCGTCCCGATCGGCGCTTCGCACCTGCAGTACGGCGCCGAGTTCCTCGGCAAACAGCAATGCATGTAGGGTGGAATAGGCGTGCGCCATGGTGTTTGACGTCGACGGATCCGCCGCGCCCAACGCCTCATCCAGATCAATGCTCACCCCGGTATGCCCGGCAAACGCCATCTCACACACGCTGATCAGCAAACCACCATCGGAGCGATCGTGATAGGCCAGCAGGTAACCATCCCGATTGAGCCGTTGGATGGCATCAAAAAATGCCTTGAGATCCTCGGGCCGATCCAAATCGGCGGATTCCCCCGTATCCGGCGCCCCGAAGTCTTGGGCCATGACCTGATAAAGGGCCGATCCACCCAGTCGGTTTTTCCCCCGGCCAAGGTCGACGAGAATCAGATCGGTGGCGTCATCGGCGCGAAGTTGCGGGGTGAGCGTCCTTCGTATGTCGAGAACCGGCGCGAAGGCCGAGACGATGAGCGAAAGCGGCGAGGTAACCGATCGGGGTTCGTTATCTTCCTCCCATACAGTCTTCATGGACAGGGAATCCTTGCCCACCGGAATCACGATCCCGAGCGCCAGACACAGTTCCGTTACCGCGCGCACCGTGTCGAACAAACGCGCGTCTTCACCGGGATGACCACAGGCCGCCATCCAGTTGGCCGACAGGACAACCTTGTTCAGGGCGCGAATGGGTGTGGCGGCGATATTGGTGATAGCCTCGGCCACCGCCAGACGTCCCGAGGCGGGGGCATCGATGAGGGCCACGGGCGTGCGCTCCCCCATGGCCATGGCCTCACCCGTGTCGGTATTGAAGCTGGTGGCCGTCACCGCGCAATCGGCCACCGGCACCTGCCAGGGACCGACCATCTGATCCCGCGCAACCAGACCCGTGACGCTGCGATCCCCTATGGTGATGAGAAAACCCTTGTTCGCCACCGTGGGCAAACGCAATACCCGGACAATGGCCTCATGGAGGGTAAATTCTTTGTTTGGGCGCTCACGGGGAGGCGCCCCTGCCCCTGCATCCCTTTGGGAAGCGGATGAGATCCTCGTCACATCCCGCACCATGCGTGGCGGATTACCCAATAGAAAATCCAGGGAGATATCGATGGGAAGGGCCGCGTGGTGCGTTACTTTGCCGTCATGATGTTGCGAAGCAAAATCATCGGCCAGCCTCAGGTGTAGCGCCTCCGTGGTTTTGCCGACGACCGCGCACGGGCAGCGTTCCTTTTGGCACAGATCCAGGAACAGATCCAATTGTTGCGGGACGACGGCCAACACGTAACGCTCCTGGCTTTCATTGCACCACAGAGCGAGCGGCGACATGCCAGGATCATCGTTGGGGATCGCGCGAAGCTCGAAGTGTCCGCCCCTGCCACCACCATGGACCAGTTCCGGCAGCGCATTGGATAGCCCGCCGGCGCCCACGTCGTGCACGGACAAGATAGGATTGCTCTCGCCCATCTGCCAGCAACGGTCGATAACTTCCTGACAACGACGCTGCATCTCCGGGTTGTCGCGCTGTACCGAGGCAAAATCCAAGGCCGCCTTGGTGGCCCCGGAGGTCACGGACGAGGCCGCGCCGCCGCCGAGCCCGATGAGCATTGCCGGTCCTCCAAGGACAATGATCGGGGCATCGGCCGGAAGTTCGCGCTTCGTGATTTGCTCCGCGCGGATATTACCCATGCCGCCGGCGATCATGATGGGCTTGTGATAGCCGCGGATCTCCTGTCCGCCATCGGTAACCGAGTTCGTTATCGATGCCTCGAAGGTACGAAAGTAGCCGAGCAGCGCCGGGCGCCCGAATTCATTATTAAAACCCGCCGCACCGATAGGCGCCTCGCGCATGATCCCGAGCGCCGAGGCTATCCGGGCGGGTTTGCCCCAATCCTTTTCCCAGGGCTGTTCGAATCCCGGAATACGCAGGTTGGAAACGGAGAACCCGGTAAGACCCGCCTTGGCGCGCGCCCCTCGGCCTGTCGCCGCTTCATCCCGGATCTCGCCCCCGGAGCCGGTGGCGGCCCCGGGATAGGGGGAGATGGCGGTGGGGTGGTTGTGGGTCTCCACCTTCATGAGGATATGCGCATCCCCCGGCATATAGCCGTAGCACCGGGACGCGGGATCGGGATAAAACAGCCGCGCTCCGGCGGCGGTTTCCGTCCTGTCGGTATTCGGGTCACCCTGCATTACAGCGGAATTATCGGCATAGGCGCCGAGGATATGGCTGTTATCCCGTGCATTGGCATAGGTATGCCGGATCATCCCGAACAGGGAGTGTTCCTGGGATACCCCATCGATTACCCAGCCGGCATTGAAGATCTTATGGCGGCAATGCTCCGAGTTCACCTGGGCAAACATCATCAACTCCACATCACTGGGATCGCGTCCGAGCCTTGCAAAGCCATCGGCCAGATACCCGATCTCATCATGACTGAGGGCCAACCCCAGGTCATGGTTGGCCGCCTCCAGTGCCGCAAGCCGTCGATCCGAATCCTTTCCGTCCTGGCCCGATAGCGTAATCCGGCGAAGGGGCGCGGGATCGGCGTGGGCAAACAACGCATCGATCCCATGAAAATCGTGAAAAACCGCTTGCGTCATGGGATCGTGGAGCAGTGCCTCAATGGCCTCCAGCGCTTCACCGGTGACGGGCGCACCATCATCGGTGTCCACATGGAAGGCGATGCCCCGTTCGATGCGGGCAATCGCGGTAAATCCACAGTGCCGGGCAATATCGGAGGCCTTACTGGACCAGGGAGAAACCGTACCGGGCCGTGGCGCGACGAGAATAAGCTGGCCTTTTGCACCCTCATCGGCGGGCACGGTAGGGTGGACGTATTCCACGCGCATCGGGGATAACGAGGCGTATCCGCTGTCGTCACCACCGCCCTCTCCGTAATCCAAAATCGCCGCGAGCCGCGCCTGCTCCACTTCCGTCAGCGACCGGTTGGAATCGCTGAGATGCACGAAATGGACAAACCGGGCGGTGAGGGACAAAACCCGTGAGAGCTGTGTCCGGATCTCATCGAGCAGCTTTTGCAGTCGAAAAGACGACAGGGCAGGGGGGCCGGGAAGGTATAACATGATGAATGATTACTTCTGTGAATCGTAGGTTTTTGCCGTAGGGCAACCACAGGGGGTTGCCCCTACCTTGTTGATATGTAACGGTAGATCTGGCCTGTAGGGGCAGGCCCCTGTGCCTGCCCTCTTCAAAGGCCCCCCGTGCCTGCCCTCTTAATTTGGCACCCGAAACAAAAATTGATAGGTGGTGAGTGCATAACATGTTGACCTACCATATCGAAGGAAGTCAGCGTGTGCGGCGCTACTCCAAAAACACCTCATCCAGGGATTTTGCATCCAATACGCGATCGGCCCATATCTCGATGGCGTTCGGGCTGGCCGTATAAACCCGCCTGGAGATTTCGTCGGGCAGAGGTTGAAAACGACGCGAGAGCTGACGAAGCAGTAATTTCGCTTCTCCTTGTAGCAGACCTTCCTGGTGACCTTGTTGCACGCCTTGTTGCACACCTTCCTGAAGGGCTGCTTTTCTAATATCCTGGGCAAATTGAGACATCATTGGTTGTTCCTCCTCCGGTCGCACTTTTCGAATAATCTCTCGTAACGTTTGTTCATCATAGCCATGGTAGGCATACACCAAATAGTGGATGATGGGGCGAAGCTCTTGCGGATCATCCCGAAGCGCATCGATCAACAGATCCTTGATCGCCATCTGCTGCTTACCCCGGGTGGCGTACTTCATGGCCAATAACCGGACGTACAGGCGACGGTCTTTGGACAATTGCGGATCCGGGATATTGCCAAGATCCAGCACCGGGAATCGGAAATTCAGCAGATAGGGTTTCCAGGCGTCCTCGAAATCCACGAGATGCAGAAATTCATTGGGGATTTTCCATTCCTCGGCACCATGATAAAAAACAAAGGGCACGATGGCCGGTAAACGTTCCCACTTTGGGTTTTCCTTTTCCCATTGTCTCAGGATCTCGGCCATGTACCGCAGCAATTGTAAGCCGATTCTTCGATCCGGCGCGCTTTTGTGTTCGATGAGCACATAAAGGAATGCGGTCCGATCATTGACGGTCTTGACCTTGAAGAGCCGATCACTCAGGTGTTCACGCAATTGCTCATCCACGAACGACCCTTTCACCAATTCGGGCGCTTCATCGGATAAAAATCGCACCACCTCCTCGGGCAGGTGCTCCCGCAACAACGTCCCCGCGTTTAGAGGGTGGGAGAGTAGTTCCTTCAGGAAGCGATCATGGGGCTGGGCAATGTCGGCCGGTGTCTTCATGGGCAATTGTCCTGCAACGCCCGCCAGCGGGCCACATCCGGGTCGGTCAGATCGGCGGTGTCCATTGTTATCGAAAATTACGCTTACTATTTGAGGAGTTACACACCTAAATACGACCAGCGCTTGTTTTACAAAAAGTTTAAAATCCAGGCGTTAAAAGTATACTATGGCTCGCGCTCCCCCGCCTTGGTCAGGGCCGATGCCACCAACCCGGACGGAACGGCCACGACGCCTAACCCGACCACCAATACAAAAAAGGTAAATAGCTTGCCACCGACCGTAATCGGGTAGATATCACCGTACCCGACGGTGGTCAGGGTGGCGACGGCCCACCAGAGGCTGTGGAACACCGATTTGAAGACATCGGGCTGAGCCGCCCCCTCGAAGTAATAAATACCAACGGCGGCCAAATAGAGAACGATGGCCGCCATGGAGAAAAACAGCATCAGCTCCGCTTTGATCAGCTTGAAGGCCGTGTGGAGTCTTCTGATGGTCTGGCTGTACCGGGCAAACTTCAGGATTCGTATCACCTGGATCAACCTCAGCAGCCTGACCGAACGCAGATCGAGCCCCATCGCTAAATAGAAAGGCAGGATTGCCAGCAGATCCACCATGCCGAAAAAACTGAAAATGAACCGTAGTCTGTGTTCCGCGACCAGGATCCGGAGCAGGTATTCGGTCGTAAAAATCCCCACGGAGATGAGCTGGAAAAGCGCCAGTGCCTTGGTAACGGCGGATGGCAATCCGGGAAGGGTTTCGACGGAGAACGCGATCACCGACAGGATGATGGTAAGCTGAACAAAGATATCGAATGCCTTGCCGGCAACCGTATCCGAACCCTCGACGATTCTTTTTAGAGCGTGTAGATTAGCGCCTTGCATATATTTTTAACGCCTGTATTTCAGAGCGTGAAAACTGATGATATCCCAACAGGACAAACCCCTGATCCGTGTCTCGATTCCCCGGCAACGCCTTGTGCTGATAGCCGATGGGCTCGCCATTGCCGAATTCCCCGTATCCACCGCCGCCAATGGTCCGGGAGAGCGGATGGGTAGCGGGTGTACCCCTCGCGGCCTGCATCGAATCCGCGCGAAGATAGGTAGCGGCTCTCCCGTCAATACCGTTTTTCAGGGACGGCGCCCCACGGGCGAGATCTACGAGCAGGCATTGGCCGAACGGTATCCGGACCGGGACTGGATATTGACCCGCATCCTCTGGCTAAGTGGTCTGGAACCGGGGAGAAACCGCTTCCATGGCGTGGATACCATGCGAAGGTATATCTACATCCACGGCTGCCCGGACAACCTGCAAATGGGGGTTCCCCTGTCCCATGGTTGTATTCGTATGCGCAATACCGATGTCGTTTATCTGTTCGATCAGGTATCGCCGGATACCCTGGTGGAAATTGGCACATCCCATTGATAATTAAAAATTAAAAATTACGAATTACGAATTGTGCACAAAGATAATGTCGTGGTTGCTTTCGTCAGGCACGCACCACGACTACCGTCACGCCATCGACATCAACCTCCTCTACTTCACCGCGTTCTTCCCAGGGTGTCACAGCTTCCCGGTCGAACAGGATCAGATACCCTTTCTTCAGACCAAGCCGCTTGGCGTATTCCGATACCTGTCGGGTGCCGCGCGCCACCGCCTTGGGCGCCTGGGCAAGTTTGAGTTCAATGACTTCTTTTTGCGCTGTCCCATAGTGGACCACCAGATCCGCCCGTCGGGTGCCGAGGGCAAATTCCCGATCGACTCGTCCGCCGTTGACGACGCGCTGCAGGTAACCCATAAAGACCAGATGGGGAGCCGCCTCTTGATAGGACATGCCTCGAAGCAGAATCTCACCGTTTTCCCGCCAGAATTCCAGAAAGCCCTCGATGAGCCCCATCATGTCCAGGGTGCCGTCCTTGCGGGCGCACTCGACCGGGAGTTCCGGGATGCTGGTTTGCACGAAATGGATCAGGACACGGGAGATGATTTCGCTATAGATAGGGTTGGCAATGCGCCGCAAGCCGCCCTCGACCGTCACCAGACCGAGATCCTTGAGGTAGGCAAAATCCTCGTCATAGGTGGTGTCCCCGGCCGGGACATCTCCGGTCAGGATCGGTTCGATGACACGCTTGATGCGCTTTTCGTGGAGGTGGCTGACCAGACTGTCCAGATGCGTATCGCGTCGTTCGATGAGGCGCTCTTTGGCCACCAGGACATGCACTTGCTCCACCGGAACGGCGCGGTCCTTGACGATGGCGTTGTAGTGGGTTGTCAGTTGAGCGGCCAGGGCATTTACCAGCCACGGCTGACCGCCCGTTTGCCGGTTTATCTCTTCGATGGCATTCGGTTTGAATAGCTGACCGGACTCTTGCGTGTGTTGATGCAACAGGCGCGTCACCTCTGCCGGGCTGAAGTAGCCCATGGTCAGGGACTCCACCTTGATATTGAATGGACTGGCGGTTCCCAGTGTCTCGGTTTCCGGGCGTATTTGTATCTTGTAGTCCCGAACATCTTTCAGCCCAATCAGGGCCACGCTCTGAGGGAAGGGGCGGGGACGGGCCGTGTAGCCATCCCGCAATTGCCGCAGGAGGGAGAGCAGCACAGAGCCAGTGACAGAATCCGCCTCGTCCAGAAACAACACCAACGGGCGATCGATGGCGGCGCTCCAGGCGGATAGATAGCTTTTGAGGGCTATCAACGGATTCTCGGTAAATTCCGCCACCGGCGGTGGTTGGCATTCGGCAGGCAGAAAGTATTCGGACTCCCAGGATAGATTTTTTAAAAGCTGCGGCATGACCGTTTCCGCCCCCCCTTCCATGAAGCTCTCCAGGGAAGTGGTCAGCGCCGCGTATTTCCCCTCCGCCGTGAGTTGGCGGGAGAGGTTGCGCATCAGGGTTGTCTTACCGACCTGCCGAGGGGCGTGGACGACGAAAAAAGATCCGTCTTCGATGAGATCCCGAACCTGGGGCAACCGCTCCTCCGAGGGGAGCATATAGTGGTCTTCGATAAGACAGGGGCCGGCGGTGTTGAATCGTTTTGGCATAATTTTGCTCCGCAAAATTATAGAGCCCCGCTTCGCGAGGCGAATGCGGAAACTTTAGGCGATTGCCAGAAAAGAATATACCGGATTGCACGGTAATTTTGTTCGTATTCAAGGC
>JABDQX010000117.1 GCA_013042035.1 Gammaproteobacteria bacterium | reverse complement strand
GAGTTCAGCCTTGTTGATATGGTCGAAGATTATCTCGGTGTTGAATCTCTCGGCATGGGCGCGCATACGTTCCATCAGGTCCGGTCCCTGAACCCCATCGGCGTCTCCAGGCCAGTTTTCTACATCCGTTGTGGTCGTCATCTGACCACCGACTTGCATACCGGTTACGAGTACCGGGTTCAGATTGGCGCGTGCGGCGTATACGGCAGCGGTATAACCACCAGGGCCGGAACCCAGGATCAGCAATCGCGTGTGTTTTTCGTCAGCCATTGTTGTGTAATCTCGCTTTATTGATGGGTTTTAGATGACTTTGCCCCGCGACATTCTATTTCATCCTCGCGAGGCAAAATTCGTATGCCTTATCTCCCGGATAATATATGCATATGAAACGATGTTAAAGAGGAGACAGGCAGGGAATCAGCTTATCTCCACCGGAATCTTTCCGATGCGTTTCCGCCACTCGGCAGGACCGGTCTTGTGCACCGATTCTCCGTTGCAATCGACTGCCACGGTAACCGGCATATCCTGGATCTCGAACTCGTAGATGGCCTCCATGCCGAGCTCGCCGAAAGCCACCACCCGGGATTTTTTGATGGCTTTGGACACCAGATAGGCGGCCCCGCCCACGGCCATGAGGTAGACCGCTTTGTGTTTTTTGATGGCCTCGATGCCTACAGGGCCACGTTCGGCCTTGCCCACCATGGCGATAAGACCGGTTTTGGCCAGCATCATCTCGGTGAATTTATCCATGCGGGTGGCTGTAGTGGGGCCAGCGGGACCCACCACTTCGTCGCGCACCGGATCCACGGGACCGACGTAATAGATCGCGCGGTTGGTAAAATCGACGCCTTCTGGCAGGGATTGACCGGAATCCAACAGATCCTGGATGCGTTTGTGGGCGGCATCCCGGCCGGTGAGCATTTTTCCGGAGAGCAGCAGGCGCTCGCCCGGCTTCCAGGTCCGTGTCTCTTCCGGGGTGAGGGTATCGAGATTGACGCGGCGGGTATCGGCGGATACCTCCCAGGTAACATCCGGCCAGTCTTCGATTTTCGGTGGCGTCAGGGTGACCGGGCCACTGCCGTCCAGTACGAAATGGGCATGGCGAGTGGCCGCGCAGTTGGGAATCATGGCAATCGGCAAGGAGGCGGCGTGGGTGGGATATTCCTTGATCTTCACGTCCAGTATGGTGGTAAGCCCACCCAATCCCTGGGCACCGATCCCAAGGGCGTTGATCTTCTCGAAAAGTTCCAGACGCAGCTCTTCCAGGGGCGTGCTTGCGCCACGGGCCTTGAGTTCGTGGATATCGATGGTTTCCGTGAGGGCTTCCTTGGCCAGCAGCATGGCCTTTTCCGCCGTTCCACCTAGCCCGATACCGAGCATTCCCGGCGGGCACCAGCCGGCCCCCATGGTGGGCACGGTCTTGAGTATCCAATCGACTACGTTATCGCTGGGATTGAGCATGACGAATTTCGACTTGTTCTCGGATCCCCCGCCCTTGGCGGCGATTCTTACATCCACCGTATTACCCGGCACCAGCTTCATGTGGATTATCGCCGGTGTGTTGTCCTTGGTATTGGCCCTGGCGCCGATGGGAGAACCCAGCACCGAGGCGCGCAGTTTGTTGTCGGGGTTCAGATAGCCCTGACGCACGCCTTCATTGACCATATCTTCGATACTCATATCGGTATCCCAACGGATATCCATGCCGATATCCAGGAACACGACCACGATGCCGGTGTCCTGGCAGATGGGTCGGTGGCCTTCGGCGCTCATGCGCGAACTCACCAGAATCTGGGCAATGGCATCCCGGGCGGCGTCGGATTCTTCCTGCTCGTAGGCCTTGCCCAAGGCCTGGATGAAGTCGGTGGGATGGTAGTAGGAAATGTACTGAAGTCCATCCGCGATACTTTGAATGAAGTCGTCTTTTTTTATGGTTGTCATAACTTACTTATTCTCCAGAAAGGATTTTGTGGAAAATCATATCATCCCGCCTCGCGGAGCGGGATATTGGTGGAAAAACCCACGGGTCATACGCGTCCAGGAGCCTGTCCGGCTTATGGGGATCGCAGCGAGAAAGTGGGAAATTGTGGTCATTTTTGCGCCAAATTCGAGGACAATAGTGAACTATTCGACGAGAATTTGCGCAAAACAGGGGCCAATTTACCGCTTTCGCAGCCGATTCATCCTAAGTCGGACAGACTCCTAGGCCAGTTGCCGGGGCGTCGTCGTTGATGCGCGGCGGCAACGATTGCGATCTTCCCGGTAAAGAACCGCCTATGAAACTTCCTTTTTGAAAAGCCGCTCTTTTTCCCTCGCCCAGTCACGGTCTTTTTCCGCGGCCCGTTTATCGTACTTTTTCTTGCCCTTGACGAGGCCGATTTCCAGCTTGGCGCGTCCCTGCTTCCAATACATCGCCGTCGGCACCAGGGTATAACCACGGCGCTCCACCGCGCCGGTGAGGTGACCGATCTCCGACTGGTGCAACAAAAGTTTACGGGTCCGCACCGGTTCGGGACTGATATGGGTCGAAGCGGTGGGCAGGGCCGTGATGTGGGCGCCGATGAGCCATATCTCGCCACCCTTTAGCACCACATAGCTTTCGGATAGCTGTATTCGCCCCGCGCGCAGGCTTTTTACCTCCCAGCCCTGCAGGGCGATCCCCGCCTCGAGACGTTCCTCGATGAAGTAGTCGTGGCGAACCTTTTTGTTGAGGGCGATGGTGTTCGCGGGACGATTTTTTTTGGGTTTTGCCATGATCTTGTCAGTTCTTTATCCCGGACACGTAGTGTATCGAAGGTGGTGATACCTCAAATGGGCTGCTTATTTTGTTTTCTGAAAGCAGTCGAAGTTCCAAAGGGTATTGGAAATTATGCCTGCCATTGGCAATGTTACACACCTCAACAGCGTCAGCGCTTGTTTCGCGGAAAGTTTAAATACCGGCGTTATAAAGTATAGCGTGCAGCACCTCCCGCTGGTGATGCAGGAACAAGAACGGGACGAGCAAACATGTCAGTGAGAAACAAAAAGCAAAGCAAAGACGCCCCCCGGTGGTTCAGGGTGAATTTGTTCTATCTGACAATTCTAATAGATACAAATGGTTGGGCCGCATTCTGGATACGGAGGAATGTATTGAGCTTTAGAGTTTAATGGGCAACACTATATATTGGCCGTTTTAGAAA
>JABDQX010000100.1 GCA_013042035.1 Gammaproteobacteria bacterium | reverse complement strand
CAGTTCTACTACGTTTGTTGTTTGTTGGGGGCGGGATTTTTGAATTTCCAGGCGGGTTGTTGTCGTTGTCGTTTCAAGCACGATGGTCTTGATATCGCCCATGGTGGGATTCCTTTGTCAGTGTGGGAAGGTCCCGCCACCATCGGTGCTAAACGAAGGGAGGCGGGCTGTACTTGATTTGTCCAGTGACGGGTTGTACCCGTATTCATTACAGCTACTAATCAGTCTTGTTATGGATTCAAGCCGTATTCTCTATGGCTTGAAACCGTATTTTTACGGCCTTCGATTGGTTCTATTTTGTCATATTCGCCCAAGGTCAAAAATGGCGTCTGCATGGTGCTCAACGGTGACGGTAACGGAAAGTAAGGGAGTTGCTTGCCGAGGTTCGCGGCGTAGCGGCTGTGGTACTTGAGGTGTGACAGTAGAAAAGGAAGTTAGGGCGCATTGTATGGCCCGAGAAAACGTTCGCCGTTGAAATGAATCAGATGTGACGGAGCATCGGCAACCCATACCTCGGTTTCCCACGCGATTTGGCCAAGATAGCGCCTCATAACAGTCCGATTCGGGAAAACGGTCACATAGACGAGCCCGGCGGTGGATTCGGAAAACAGTTTGGCAAGCTCGGCATGTCGCTTACCATCGACCGGCCCATGACTGGTAACAGACTCCACCAGCAGCAACCAGTTTTTTACGGTGTAATACAGCACCACGTCAGGCATCTTGCCGTGAGAGTCCACGTTGACATCCAGCCCAGCCAGCCGGGCGGCATCAAAATAAGCCCACTTGTCGCTAGTATCCCCGACATAGACCAACACGCTACCCGGCGCAAAGCGCGAGGCGAAATCCTCGATAATGGCGCGGATCAACTCGCTATGTTCGCCGGGGCTGAGGGTGATTGGCATGCCCGGCGCGATCTCGACCGGAACGCGGTTCTGTTCACGTTCCCTGGCGTAGCGGGCGATCAGTGTTTTACGCCTGGTCAGGTAGGCGGTAAGGTTTTCATGCCACTGCGACGTGCTGAAGGTGCGCAACAAAGCCAGCGCGTCAGGTTCAATTTGATAGACAGCCTTGGGGCTATTCACCGGGCGATTAAGCTTGTCCGGGTTGTAAAGCGCGATACCTGCTTCACGGAACTGGTGCATGCTCTGCCGTCGCACTGTCTCGCGAGTATTCGGCGCGTAGTCCTTACCGTAGTGCTCCCGCGCCCAATCCATGATGGGCGTGATGCCCATAAGCGGATTTTCCGCGTCGGCCCATGCTTTTTCCGGCGTGAGGTTCAGTAGGGCCAGTAGGCACAAAGCGGAGCGCTCGTTTTGCTGCGCCCTCGGCAATCCCAAGGATATGATGATCTGCTGAGCGGCCTTGATGTGGCCGGTTTTGTTGGTCATGCCGTCAGTGCGCCTAATTTAGTGTCGACCATGGTCTGTGTGAGGACCACTTGCCGCATGGCCCACTCGCCAAGCCGAATCAGGAAATCACGGCTCGGGTACTTCATCAGCTTCAGATCGGTTGCATTGACTTGCGTATGACCATTGAACCGCCGGAAATGCTCATCAACGGCGGTCGTGTTCAGGAATACGGCCAGCCCGCGGACCAACTGTTCGGGCAGGCCACGCTTATTTTCATGGAACAGGTTCAGGTGGTTCTCGAAACCCAAGACGGACACATCGCCGAATGCATTGGGTTCAACCACGCTTGCCATAATCCGGCGCTTTTCCTCCTTGGAGGAGAAACGCCGTACCACACAGTAAAAGCCATTCGGATAAAGCCACTTCTCCGTATCAGCGTTACATTCAATGGCGTTGGGTTTCTTCATGCCCTTGATGGGCCACGTAGTGCCGCTTGGGCTGAAATGACCGGGATAAAGCAAGGGCGCGGTACCCGGTCCCGGCATGTCGCGCAGGTGCTCCTTCAACCGGAAATCCACTACCGGCCCGGTCGATACCCTGATACCAAGGTCGTCCAGTGTGTAGCGTATGGCTGGGGATAATTCGACGGCGCTTCTGCCGGGCAAGGTAGGCACATGAATGAATCGCTCCGGGTCATCCGGGAGCACGATCCGTTCGAATGGGTGTTCATGGATAGCAAGATCGGTAACGGTATCGTCGGTCGAAGTCGAAACTGTCACCGGCCCCTGCCGGCCCCCACGCTCGAGCCGAATGATGATGTTCTCTTGAAGCACTCCGTCATCCTTGAAAGCCTTGCTGCGCGATTCGAATAGGTGGATGCGCCGGATGGCTGTTCGCTCGAGAACGAAGCTGCGGAACGGGCGGTAATACGGACCATTGCAGAAGCTGCGTGGAATGATTGCCACGATCTGCCCGCCTGTCACGGTCAACGCCACGGCCAGCGCCACAAAGGCCGAGTACAGGTTCACTGTCTCGATGCCAACACGACGCAGGGCAAGCCGGTGTGTTGAATTACTGTTGATTTTCTTGTAGGGCGGATTGAGGATCGCGTGCGTATAGCCTTCAAGGGCTTTTGAAAATAGATCCCCAGACAACGATCTTGCGGCGGAATGAATAAAGTCTTCTTCGTAAATATTGGCGGCAAAATCGCCCCCGTGATTGTATCTCTCGATAGTCTGTGACAAATGCGAAGTCAAGGCATGATCAATCTCAAAAGCATCCAGCTCCACGCGCTGAAAATGAAACCTGCCCGCTCTCCATCTGTCCAGAAAGGCTGCCGACAAGGATCCGATTCCAGCCCCGGCGTCCAATAAACGGCAATGCCCGGTCCCATCCTGAAAAAAACTGGCCATGAATAGCGCTATCCTTTCAGGCGTGAAAAATTGACCAAATTGCGCTTTTCTTTCCGCCTTTGTGGTTCTTGAAAGTTGCGCCCTTTTCTGTTCAACCACCGATAACAATAGCGTGTCTCCTGTTTCGCGCCCTAACAATGGTTACACGGTTTACTCACAATACTTCTGGACTATGGGATCGTAGCATAACACCATGGCACCAAAGACCTAATATTGATCTGGTTTGAAAAGGCACCACTTGACCGCCTTTTTTGACGTTGCTCGTTTGCGCCTCAATGGCTTTGTGCGGGAGATAAAACCGAAACGCCATCGGCAACGGCCTTTGATGGATTTCAAAAGCCCGACGGCCACCACATTCTGCGCCCAAGGATATTTGGATTGATTTGCCTTGGCAGCATGGTCAAAAATCGATTCGCAACCGAAGATCTTGCGTCCCACTTTGGGATTGATAGAGTCATCAAGCAAGAGCACCAGGCGCCCGTCAGTCAAAGGCGCTGGAATCAAGTCCCATAGCGACAGCCACAGCCGACTCCAAGGCAATGTTGGTGATGCCATAAAGGTGTAGAAACGTCGGCGAGTAAGCGCGAGGCCGAACAACGCCTGGAGACTTCGCAGCAAATTCGAAGTCATGGACGAAGTAAAGGGCATAATCACTGACAGCAGCGTCAGAGCAAACCAGTGCGCGCGTTCACGGCCAAGTTTGTTATCGGAGAAGGTTGCTTGGAGCGGGGTGAGGATATCGCGTAGAATGAACATTGAATGAGGTGCCTTTTCTTTCAATTATCAACGGGTTGTGCCTGATAATTATACCTGAAAACGGCTCCTCATTCACCTTTAAGGTCATGTTATTTAAAGAAAAATGCTGTTTTCTACGTTGAGAAAACAGCGGCTAATTAAGCGACTTACTATATTAGCAATCACTAATATAGTCAGGAATATTAGTGATTGCTAATATACTGCCCGATTAAAAACGGTGAAACTTCAGTCAAAGAGAACGCAACCCCATAAATTCAACCCCATCAACTCAACCCATGCCCACCCAGGTACTCTTCACGTCGAATCAGCAGACTGAATC
>JABDQX010000095.1 GCA_013042035.1 Gammaproteobacteria bacterium | reverse complement strand
GTGTTGGACCGATAATGCCGAGCACACCAAGTCTGTGTCCATTTACTTCATAGGGTGCGCTCACCACGCTGCAATCATCCAATACACCGTATCCCGACTCGCTCCCAATGGAGATCTGTAATCCATTTGCCTTCAATGATTCATCCAGTAAGTGCAGGATATCCCGTTTTTGACCGAATGCTTCGAAAAGGTTTCGGAGCTTTTCCATATCCGCGAGATCACCGTATTCCATAAGGTGCGTCTGTCCGGCAAGGACGACATCTTCTTCCGCCTGCTCGGCAACCAGCCCCTTTTCCGCGATTTCGAGGGTGGCCATCATGATACGATTCATGTTTTCCTGGGTGCTGCGCAAATCCCTCAAAAGCCGGTCGCGCACGGCCCACAGATCGCTGCCATGGCACATGGCATTGATGTAATTGGCTGCCTGCTGCAACTCGGATGGGGTGTAACGCCGTTTGGTCTGGATAATTCGGTTTTGCACTTCCTTTTCATTGATGACCAAGATGACGAGTACCTGTTGATGGGAAAGCGACAGAAATTCCACCTGTCGTAAGGTAGCCTGTTCCTGACGTGGTATCGTTACCATCCCGACCAGATGCGTGAGTTTGGATAACAGGCTCGATGCCGTTTCCAGCAACGATTCATTTTCCTGTTCCAGATCCAATCGCTCACGAAGACGCGCCACATCATCGGAATCCAGCGGGTGAAGTGTTAGCAGGGTATCCACAAAGACGCGATATCCCCGCACGGTAGGCACACGGCCAGCCGAGGTATGCGGCGACCACACCAACCCCATCTCTTCCAGATCCGCCATAACATTACGCACGGTAGCAGGACTCAAGTCCATATCCAGATCACGAGACAGAACCCTCGATCCCACCGGCTGCCCTTCACGTATATAACGCTTAACCAACATCTTGAGAATGTGTTGTGAGCGCTCGCCGATCTCCGATATTTCCACGTAATTGGGTTTATTTGCTTTGATAGGCATGTTTCAGGATGTCACGATTTTTGTACCCGTGCCGCACACAGGCTTTTCGTATCAGAGAGCTTATCGCAATGGCTCGGCCCATTTTATGGGAATCAAAATGCTATAAAAACTCTCTATAGGTTATTCGATAATGACCATCACATGACGGTAAAACATTTTGCAATGTAGCATTTCAATTACCGATAGCGCAAAAGGTGTCTGGTTACCGATCCACGAAAATCGCGAAAGGGAAATCGATGTTTTTTTCATGATCTTTCGTGGACGCCATCTTTTGGTTGCGCCCAGCCTCCAAACAGACATTGATGCCGTCAATCCAAAGGCCGATAACATCACGGCCAGGGGGATTTTGCTTTTCAGTGTCGCGGGGAAAAGTTGCCCACGGAAGGCAAATCATCCAATAACGTGCCAAGGGCGGCCAGCTCCGGATAGCGCGCGCAAACCTGAGCCAGATAGTCCAGTGTCAATGGGATATCGGCAAGATATCCGGGTTTGCCGTCCCGATGGTAGAGCCTTGCAAATATACCGGCTATTTTTAGGTGGCGTTGCGCCCCCATGAGATCGAACCAGCGCAACCAGGTTGTGGCATCCACGTTATGGAGAATGCCACGCGCAATTGCTAGCTTTCGGTACCCGAGTACCCACTCATCGACCCGTGTACGCGGCCAACTGATATATACATCCTTGAGCAAGCTGACGAGATCGTAGGTAATAGGACCCCGAACGGCGTCCTGGAAATCCAGGATGCCCGGATTGTATTGCTCTCGCACCATGAGGTTTCGGCTGTGATAGTCCCGGTGCACGAATACCTGGGGTTGCTCGGTGGCCGCGCACTGCAGGAAATCGAAGCTACTGCGCAATGTCCGATGGAGGGTTTCAGTGATGCGTATCCCCAGATGGCGACCTAAAAACCAATCACGAAACAGGGCCATCTCCGCATCGAGTAACTCATGACTGTATTCAGGGATCCTATCGCAAGCGGCCAAGGACTGAATTGTCAGCAACGCGTCCATGGCATCATTATATAATCGATCGACCTGATGCTTATTCGGGTTCCGAGCAAGCACCGCCAGATAGTGAGTCTTGCCAAGGTCGCTCAACAACAGGAAACCTCGCTGAAAATCCGTTTCCAACACTTCCGGTACGTTTACACCGATTTTGCGCAAAAGTTTCGCGACAAATACAAATCGATTGTTATTCTCATGAGTCGGCGGGGCATCCATCACGATAAGCGATCGACCATCCGCTGGACAGACGCGGAAATAGCGTCGAAAGCTGGCATCCTGGGAAGCGGCTACCACATCGAATGACCCTTCCGGTAGTACTTGGAGCAACCAGGATCGTATGGCATCCAGGCGATTATCCATTTCTGCTATTCTCCTGATGTCTTTTGCTATCGATGATCCCCCCCCCCAGACATTCATCGTCGCGGTAAAAAACCACGGATTGCCCCGGCGTTACCGCCCACTGTGGTTCATCGAAACGGATGTGACAACGATCATCTCCCACATCAATGACCTCACAGTTCTGCTCCTGCTGGCGATAGCGTACCTTGGCCCGACACCGCAAAGGGAATCGGGGAGCCGCGCCGGCGACCCAGTGGAGCTGTTTCGCCATCAGGGTTTGCCGGTACAGCATCGGGTGATTTCTCCCCTGCACCACTATCAGTACATTGCGCGTCCGATCCTTGGCCCCGACATACCAGGGTTCGGAACCGGCATTCCGCCGCCCGCCAATGCCAAGACCTTGTCGTTGCCCCAATGTATAGAAAGGAAGCCCGTCGTGTCGACCGATAACCTGCCCCTCAGGTGATTCGATATCGCCAGGACACGACTCGATATAACGGCCAAGGAATGCCTTGAAAGGCCGCTCACCAATAAAGCAAATCCCCGTGCTGTCCTTTTTATCATGAACGGGCAACCGCGCATCCCGTGCGATGCGCCGAACCTCGGACTTGGATATCCCCCCCACGGGAAACAGCGTTCTCGACAAGGGTGTTTGTCCCAGAGTATATAAAAAATAGCTCTGGTCCTTGCTGGGATCCATACCTTTATATAACCGGGCGCCCTCTTCGCTTCGTACAATGTTGGCATAATGACCGGTTGCAATGTACTGGCCACCGAGACGCAGCGCGTGTTCGAAAAAGGCGCGAAACTTGATCTTCTGGTTGCACAGGACATCGGGATTGGGAGTATGCCCTTGCCTAAGTTCAGCGAGAAAATCCTGAAATACCTGATCCCAATACTCGGTCGAAAAATTTACCGTATGCAGAGGGATACTCAGCCGTTCACACACCTGCTCGACGTCGGCAAGATCTCGGGCAGCCGCACAGTAGCCATCTTTATCGTCTTCTTCCCAGTTTTTCATGAAAAGTCCCCGGACATCGCAGCCACGTCGGCGAAGCAAAAGCGCGCACACGGCAGAGTCTACACCGCCAGACAATCCAACGATCACGGGGGCACCATCGGTCATGCCATGGGGAACGTCATCAAGGCCTTTTACCATGGGTTCCATTGCTTTAGATTTTCCTGTATCTTGTGTTGTCTAGTGTAAAAATGGCTTAAGTTTTGTGGTCTTTTCGGAGTCCATTACCATCAGACAACAATAACTTGTTTTCCCTGTTCGAGGAGGATTATACCCATGCGTACGATTATTGCCGTACTGTTCGCCTCTATTTCCATGCTTTTTGCAACCATGGTCCATGGGGCACCAATCGTCATCAAGTTCTCTCACGTCGCGGCTGAAAATACGCCCAAGGGACAGATGGCCAATAAATTCCGCGATCTGGTCCACGAAAAGCTTGGGGACAAGGTCAAAGTGGAGGTTTACCCCAATTCCGAGCTGGCCACCGACAAGGAAGTCGTGGACAAGATACTGGCCGGAGAGGTCCAGATGGGGGCGCCTTCGTTATCCAAGCTAAAAAAGTACACGGATAAACTCGGTGTATTCGATCTTCCCTTCCTGTTCACCAGTATTGGCGCGGTGGATAAGTTCAATGAGACCGAGCAAGGACAATCGCTGTTGAAATCCATGGAGAGCGTGGGAATCACCGGTCTGGGTTATCTGCTCAATGGCATGAAGCAGCTATCCGCCAATAGGACATTGTATCTGCC
>JABDQX010000089.1 GCA_013042035.1 Gammaproteobacteria bacterium | reverse complement strand
TAACCACTTTTTGCCTCGCTGAACGCTTAAAATAAGGTGGAACGTGGCACTAGAGATCCAGAATCACCTTCGCGGCAATGGCTATTCGATAAAGGATCTCCGCCATGGCGCTGGCAAGCTGCAGGTTTTTCGTAGAGACCAATGGCAAAACCAATATTTCATCTCCCGGACGCAACTCGACATCCCAGGCCTGCCGGACATCTCCATTACGGCGCATCACGAGTATTCGATTTTTATCGGCATGCTGAGTGAATCCACCAACCCCATCGATGTAGTCAGTCACCGACAGACCCGCCTTGTATACCACCGCTCGTGGCATAAGCACTTCGCCACTGATTTGTATGGCATCACTGAACTCCGGCAGTGTGATGACATCGCCATCCTCCAGACGGACGTCCATAATTCGATCGTTTTGGGTCACCACCAAACGGCCGGTCGGCTCAATCAGCGATGCCCGCCCCACGAATTTCCTGATGAGTTCCGCCTCCTGAACACGGATTTCGGCCTCTTCCAGCGTGTTGGCGGGCGCCCCGAGATAGGTGGTTTCCAGTCGACGCAGGCTTTCCATCAGGGATTGTTTTTGCTGATTGGCGATGCTAATCCGCCGCAAGGAAACGCTTTTCACGTCAGTCAATTTACGTGGTACGGCGATGGCATCGAGGAGTTCATGCAAACGTGCATCTTTCGGCAGGGCATAACGGGACGCGCCATGAAAGCTACCCTCCAACTGGATTACGATGGTTTCATTTCGCCGGTCGGCGCTGAACAGGACTTCGTCGCCATTTTGCAGTGACTTACGGGAGAAGGCATCCAGCGGAAGGTAAAGGGAAACCGGTCCCCGTGCGCGAGTGCCTCGCAAAAGAGCATGGGATACGTTCGGCTTAATCCGCGCCAGCTCCAGCAGTTCGGCTCCGTTCGTACTACCCGGGGTCAGCTCGTAGTGGTAATCGCGCGTCACATCGCCCGTTACCGTCACCACGGAGCCACGTTCCTCAACCAGAATCGTATCACCTTCTCGAAATTGCGGGCGCGGCAGCTTGCCACGTAGCAAAAACTCATAGAGATCGACCTTGGCGATAACGCGATTACCACGCAAGATCTTGATCTGGCGGTAACTGCCCAACTCGTCATCTATACCGTCTGCCTGGGCAAGAAAATACAGTAAAGATTCAGTTGGTGTGCCCGCATAATGACCGGGACGCTTTACATAACCGGCAACAAACACCGCAATCGGTTGCACACCCTGTAACTTGACGTATATATAAACCTCTTCCGGATAGACCGATTTGACGGCGGCACTTACCGTTCCGTCCAATTGTTTATACGTCAATCCCTGCACCATAACCGGGCCAATCGTGGGAATAAAAATATTTCCCTGGGCATCCACCGGCAGGATCTTGTCGAATTCGATTGCCCCCCAGAGCCGTAATATGACCTGATCGCCCGGTACCAACCGATAGTCAGGATTCAACGCATCGGCTCGTATCCCCCCGAATCCACCATTGAAGAACAATTGGGCGCCAAAAGGTGTAATCGTCGAGTGTTCATCCTTGCCGAGTGAGCCATACAATCCGGTATGCCAATCGGTACGTACCTGTTCATCGGCGAGGGGCTCGGGAATAGGCTGGGCTTGCTCATATTCTCCCAGGATACCCAGATTCTCCAGACCCCTGGTGTACTCCAGACCACTGGCGTAAGAAACGGATGAAGCGCCGAAAGCCATTACTGCCAGGAGCACTATAAAAGCGCTTCCGAGAGCGAATATGCTTCCGTGTACAATTCTATCCATTGGTCTACGGATTGTATTGCAAAATAGGTTTTTTAATAGGATTTTTCACGACTTTCCAAAATATCCGTCACTGCCCGAACCGGCACCCAGGCACCCTCGGGTGTTTCGCAAGCGATAGCCGATGAAGTATTGCTGCCCCCATCGGGGAGCACAAAAAGTTTGCGACAAATACGGTCGCTGGCTGCAAAATAAAGTCTTCCTGCCCGTATTGTGACCTTGTCGCCCCAAGGCGTATTTTCAAACCGGACCTTGGATTGAGACAGCGCATTTTTAAGAAAGGAAGACAATTCGGTTTCCTGTCCAATCGGCGCTGGTCCTCCATGCCCTGGCAACTGTATCGTACTGTTGTCAACAGAGGGTACATAGCCACAGCCGGAAGCCATCAAGATCAGGCAGCCTGCCAGCAAATAGCAGGTCACCCGATTGGCCTGATAGACAATATCCGCAGGTAGTTCTCCGGTGATTATTTTGGAAGAGATGGTTGACGTGGATTGGTTTCTCATGAATTACTTGGTGGTTTTACGGAGCAATATTACCGTAGGAAAAACGATGAACCTTACCTATTATACCCGGCTCACGCTGGAAAACACCTTTAGAAATCGCTAAATCCAGGTGTGATCATGGTGGGACTCCGGTATCGTATTCATGAACCAAGTTGGCGTGTTATGGTCTCAATGCTTGGCCCGCCCTCCGTATATTAAGAGCCTGTTTGATCAAAGTGATATGTACATCCGGCTTCCAGGATTGTTTACTGATTGAACAGCAAATCCTCCTTCGGGAATACACTTTGGCCATGTCCATCGCCGTGATGATGATCATGACCATGGCCGGAACACTCACAGTCATGATCGGATGATTGCTCCACCAAAGAGCCATCCAGAAAAGCGGCGATGACCTTGTCGGGATCGGTTTCCGGTGTCGTTATTCCACGGATACCTTTCCGGGCCAGTTTTTGTCGCATTCCGCCGCCCATTCCACCGGTTATAAACACGTTTACCACATCCAGTGGATGGGGCTCGGCTCCCGAATGCTCATGAAGCGATTGTTCCTTGGGTAATTCCAGCAGCTTTTTATCTTTCACCACCGGCGATGAATCTTCCGCAATCTCGTAGATCCAGAATTTTCTGCACTTGCCCGCATGACCGGTGACTTCACGACGGTTTTGACTTGTTATGGCAATTTTCATAAATACCTCAAAAATAATTTACGGATTTTCGCCCACGAAAGGCACGGAGTTCTTCGTGACTTCCGCGGACATTATCTTTTGTGGAACCTGTTCTTGATTATGGCTTGGCTATTTCTTCTCAGACTATCCCCCCACCTCGAACACATCCCCATTCCCAAGGTAGAGATCGGATTTTGATCCGCGTTGGGCCGAGCCGCGGGTAATCGGCAAACCAAGCTCGATCATATGTTGCACCGCCCTTTCCCCGGTACAGTGGTTGCAACCAAAATGCTCGATGCCATATCCGCCAAGGGCATTTACGGTTTCCTCGAGCTTTTCGTTCCACTCCCCAAACGGCGAAATGTGCAGCCCGCCATATACGGCATGTATCTTGTCCGCGTCACGAAATATACGTTTTCCATGGTCAAGGAGTTCCAGGACACCGCCATGACCGCAACCGGTAATCATGGTAAGACCCTTGTCGAGAAGGTTCATGTAGATGACGTTCTCCCCTTGTACATTACCCAGGGTTTCCATGGGGAAATGGGTAATGGCAAGACCCGGGAAGGGGATGACCGGCATTCCCGGCGTGACGATATGGATAGATCCGGTATGGCCAACCTGCTTGATCAGATCGAAGCCATTCTGATGAAAGCCCTCGGGGACATAGATGGGAATATCCGGGCAGTGCCGCACCGTGGAACCGATGCCCCAGAAATGGTCGAAATGCTCGTGGCTGATGACGAGAAATTCGATCTCGCCCCGTTGCAGCATTTTATCTACCCCTTCCTGTGCAAAACGCTTGTCCATCCATTCCGTATTCCAACCGGAATCGAATAAAAAGCGCCGCACGGTTCCATCGTTTTCCTCGGCCTCGATGAGCGCCGACGAGCCGCCTGCGTTTTCCTGGTGTAATGCACCGAAGGGAGGAAAGCGGAGTTCGTACTGATCCAATGTATTCAGATCCTTACCCGTCGACTTAAGGTCCGCGATGAGTGTCGGTGTATCGAACCACCCGGTCTCGGAAATACAGCGTATTTTTACCCGCCGCACGGTACCCACCTCCCTGGGCTGCGTTTCGACAAATGTATTTTTACTGGAAGTATCTTGCATCATATTGTATCTCTCCGGATTTGCCTATTTTTTGCAAATGATAATCATTCGCATTCTCACTCGCAATCCAAACCTACAAAAAAACTGAATACCCGCAAAGTGGGTAAAATCACAGTCCCAGTGTCTGGCGAAAAATGACCAGCGGTCGCCGGAACAGGTAATAATAGAGTGTTACTCGCTCACCGTAGATCTTCGCGGTGCCCTGCAGGCCAATGCGAGGTGGTTTCTCGGTGTTCCGCAGCCGTGCATGCAGGGCAAAGACCACGGAGCCATCGGGTTGAGCGCGGCCTTCATAGGCCTGCCGATAGAGTACGGCATCGAGGGGGTGTAGAGGATCGATATCCAAAAATACCAATACCTCTGCGCCTTCGGGCAGGTGAATGGCATCTTGCACGGACAACAATAGTTTTACTTCCACATGCTCCGGATCGGCAAGACTCAATACCTTTTCTCCGGTTTGCACGGGCCGACCCAACCAGTCATTGGCATCGTTGAAGATCGCCAGACCATCGAGCTCAGCATGGATTCTGGAGCGGGCCAATAGTTCCCGATGGTAGGCAAGTTTGGATTGTTGCTCGGCCATGCGCTCTTCGAGGATGCGTATTTTTGCCAGATCCTCCCGTTTCTGGAATCCGGAGCGATGAGACAGTCTCAGATCCGCCTCCACGACCTGTACCGCTTTTTGGGTAATTTCCACCTGATTCCGGATCTGGGTGTCATCGAGTGTGAGTAGCAAATCCCCCCGGGCAACCCATTGGTTGGGGGCTACGGAGAAGCGGTGAATCACACCGTCCATGGGCGCGGTTACGATGACAGGATCGATGGGCGCAATTTCGGCCTTTGCCAGCACCGAAATGTGTACGGGCAAAAAAAGTGAACAACACAACGCAAACAACACGCCATAACGCACCCGGCGATCTTTTACGCGTTGCCAAAGTGATCCGATACCCCAACTGGATTGCTTCGCTTCCAATTCCAACATATGGAATGCCTGGGCATACTGGCTCATCAGGTGTTGCAGCAGCTCCTTCTCGGGTTCAGTCCATTTTTGTTTGCGTTCCAGCCAGCATCCGGCGATGGGCGTGTTGTCGTGGACCATGAGCAATGCGTAAAGAGGATAGCTTCCCTGTAACCAATTTTGCCAGTCACTTCTCAGGGAGTCGGAGAGTTTTTGTTGCTCGACCGGTTGTGCTTTCGCTGGCTCCGGCGCGGCCCGTTGCTGTTCGGTAATAAAGCGCGCAACACGTTTCAACCAGACGATATACGGGCTGTTGCGTTCTATGCGGGATGTACCGGAGGCGGCTTGAAAATGGATTTTCCCTCGCGCATCGATACGCCAAAAAAGTGCTCGGTCATAGCGAATCAATCGATGGGTATCATTGACGATTAAGAAAGATAGGGCTTTAAGATCCGGGGCTGCGGCGGCTTCGCGTCCCAGTTGCAGCAGAGTCGATAGTGTCTGTAGCGCTTGTTTTTCCTGGTCCATTAGTTTTTTTATGCCCGGTACCACACTCCCCCTATTTAGGCGATTTCTGTCAAAAAACATACCAGCTTGCTTGTTCTTTTGTCCGTCTTCTACGTTACGTCAACAGTTACATAGAACGACTATGCGCCTGTTGCCGCGCCTTGAATACGAACAAAATACGACGCAATCCGGTATATTCTTTTCCGGCAATCGCCTTACCTTCCGGATTATTTCCGAGTGACCGCCGCCGGCAATGGTTACTCGGAAATGACGGTAATACCGCTCATCCCGGCCATCAGTCCGGGTGGAGGAGAAAGGATCCGCGCGCGTAATTCCACCATTTGGCTCTCCGGGTCCACCCTTGCTCCCATGCGATTTATCTCGGCCTTTACCAACAGCGCCGTCTCATCCACGGCAATATCGATGCTCTGACCGATTTTAAGCCGTGGTAACCAGGAAAGTGGTATGTAGATCTGCGCCTCCAGTGTGGTGAGGTCGATTACATCCAGTATGGGTTCTCCTGACTTGACATATTCGTGAGGGGAAACGTATTCGCGCACGATCGTCCCATCGAATGGCGCCTGCAAGGTACATTTGGCAACATCGGCCCTGGCGATCGCCAATCCACCCTGGGCGCGTTGCAGTTCACCCTCGCTTACCGATACTTCCAATTCGCTAATGGATTCGTACCGTCTGAGTTCACGGTAACTGTTTAGTGTTTCCGAAGCGATTTTGTATTCTGCTCTGGCCTTCGTTAATTCGCCCTTACGGCGATCACATTGGAATCGTACCAGGAGATCGCCTTTGCTAAAGGTATCGCCAAGGCGAAAGGGAATCTCTCGGATGGGCGCACTCAATGGACTGGAGAGTGTCGCCTCGTTCCGCGAGACCAGCAAAATCCGCACTTGTCTGGATTGCGAGGGGGGATCTTGTGTCTGCGGAAATTGCTCCTGGGATAGAGCAACCGACGAAAAAAGCAATGGCAGGAAGAACAGCGCCAGATAAGCAGAGGGCTTAGCACTTATCAATTTCGATTTCCACGTAGTCATTAAACGCAACAAGGGTGGAATACGAAGCATATTCCACCCTACCCTCTTTGTTTATAACATTACGATCCCGCCAAAGCGGGACCGTATGATTTCACACAGCGAAATCATTGCCCACAATAACGACCCACATACTCAAGCTCTTCTTCATTGAGCTCACGCCGCTCCTGTATGGCGGTACGCAATGTTTCCAGATCGTGGTTGGGCAACGCCTCCGGCAACAGATCCTGTCCGGTGCTTTCCTGGAGCAATGCAATGCTGGCCTGCAGATCCGCGTATTTAACGGTACGTTGCAATTGCAGACGCAGCAGATCGACCCGTGAATGAATGAGATCAAGCCTGTTGCCTGTCTTGGCCTTCATGGATTTCACTTTCAAATCGTGCAGCTTGGCGCCGACATCTTCCAGGCAGGCCGCCAATTGGAAGTCTTCCACGGCAAGTTCATATTGCGCGTTACCCACATACAGACGCGTCAGCAATGCAACGCTGAGATCCAGACGTTGCCGGTTCGACAATTCCTTTTTTTGCTTGGCCGTTTCGATGCGCTTAGAGGCGGAAAAAAGACTGAACAGATTCCAGCTCACCTGTACGCCGGCGCTAGTCCAACTCTGGTGGTGCAGGAATCGATTACTGTCATAATTGGCGCCGAGGCTGAATTCCAGGCCGGGGAACAGCCGCTTGATCTCCTTGCGCGCCTCTTCCGCGGCAAAGCGCGTCTGGTAATGGGCCTCTCGCAAAGCCGGATGATTCCGCAAAGCGACTTGTTCCATTTCTTCCAGACTCAGATGCAATCTTTGAATCGGTAAGACCGCAGGCGGTTTTTTCAGGGTATAGGCGGCATTCGGCCTCAAACCCATCAGGGAGGTTAGCTTGGCCTTGGCGGCGATGATGCCGGCCTGGATCTCTTTCAGGCGCACCAGGATCTCAAGCAATGACCGTTGGTAGAGCAGCGCCTTCTCGGGGCTTCTCAGCAGCGCCTTTTGGCTCTTGGCTGAGAGGCGCAGGGCGCGCAAAGTCTCTTCCGAGAGTTGCGCTACATCGTCTTCCACCGAACCGGAGCCCACGGCGCGCCAGTAGGCCTCTCGCACATCCCGCAGGATTTCCTGCACCGCGCGGCGCTTGCGCTCTCTGGATTTGAGCTCTTCATCACCAGTTTGTTTGGCAATACTGTGGCTGACGCCGAAATCAAGCACGTTCCAGACGAGCTTTCCACTGGCGGCGTTATTGCTGCGTTCGGTGTTGACATTGTTGTTAGGATTATTTCCACCACCCGTGATGTCATAACTATCCAGCACCAAATGATCATCGCGATGGGTACTCGATCCGGTGATATCCAGGGAGGGCAGCAGATCGAATTTGGACAGCACCGTCTGATTGTGGGCAAGCTCCTGCTCCATCAACTTAACCTGACGCTGAAGGTTGTATTTGATGGCCCGCGCCATGGCCTCATCCAGGGTCATTTCCCCATCAAAGGGTTCCTGTTCAGGCAGGATCCGCATATCCTCCTGGGCGAGTTTGTCGAACTCCTCGGCCGTGTAAGGCGTTTGGGTAACGGCACAACCGCCGAGCATGAGCGCGGAGAAGGAAAGGACAAGAAATTTATTCATGGTTGTAAACCTCGATTTTTATTGAGAGACCCTTACGACAAACTACTCGCACAGTAAAGCATTCTGAGCACGGATGCCTGACCGGTGGCGAAAGCGCCTTCGGTTGCATGCTGCAATTGCCCGCTCAACCCTAAGCCATCGACGGGCAACCCGACCGGAAAGCCAGCCAGGGGAAGCACCCCCGCGGGCGCCAGGAAAACGCCTTCGCCACTTTCCTGGGTAGTAACGTCACTGTCACCGTTCCCATCGGAAGCAGCGTCTTTTTCGGATGCCTCTTCGGAGGCTTCAGACGCGCCTTTCTTGGGCGTAACGTCATCAGTGGCGTCGGCATCCTCTTCCGTGTCGCTCTCTTTAAGCTCGACACTCTTGACCTTTCCGTTCTCGATCGTGACCTTGTAGGTGTGTTTTACCGGCTCACCGGCCTTATCGACGCCCTTCACGGTTACCTCGGTCTGACCCGAAGCATTCGGGTCCAGATTGGAGAACTTCAGGGTGGCCCGTTGGAAACTGCTTCCCTCAACGACTTCAACATTATCCGCGGAAAGCCTGATACCCCCTTCGGGCACGGGACCCGAGTCGAAAGACACGCTGCCACCGAATACCGCCAACGAAGGCGGAAGCTTCACATCCAGCACACCCGTATTCGATTGGATAACATCAAGGG
>JABDQX010000081.1 GCA_013042035.1 Gammaproteobacteria bacterium | reverse complement strand
GTACTGCATCTGCTCAAATTTGTCATCGACGCCGCCGACCGTCGCAACATACCGGTCTTTATGTGTGGCGAAATGGCCGGGGAAAGTCTCTTTGTCCCCATCCTGCTCGGTTTGGGCCTCAAAGAGCTGAGCACCAACCCCCAGACCATTCCCGTTATCAAAAACGCCGTGCGCCTGATCAACGTTGACCAGGCGCGCAGTTTCGTGGATCTGCTGCTCAAACAAGCCACAACCGACCAAATCGAACGGCTGATCGAGAGCACCTACGGCGACCTGCTAAGCAACGGCAATCACAAAGCATGGGAGCGTTGAGCCGTGGCCAAGGATCACATCAAAATCATCGCCGATAACCGCAAGGCACGGCATGAATATTTCATCGAAGACCGTTTCGAAGCCGGCATGGTGCTACTGGGTACCGAAGTCAAATCCCTGCGCCAGGGCCGCGCCAACCTCAAGGACGCATACGCCCGCATTAAAAAAGGCGAAATCTGGGTACACCAACTGCACATCGGCCCCTACCCTTTTGCCTATTACAACAACCACGAACCGTTGCGCCTCCGTAAGCTGCTGCTGCACAACCACGAAATCAAAAAACTCTACGGCAAACTCAACGAACGCGGTTACGCCCTGATCCCCCTGCGACTGTATTTCCGCGAAGGCAAAGTCAAAATGGAACTGGCCCTGGCCAAAGGCAAACGCCAGTACGACAAACGCGAAAGCATCAAACGCCGCGACGAACAGCGCGACCTTGCGCGGGCGCGCAAGGATTACAAGTAGCGCCATCGACCTGCAAGCGCAAATCGTACCGTACCAATACAAGGATCTGGTCGATTGAAGGCCACCTTTTTATACCCTCCGGGGGGCTTGGTTCTCAATTCGCCCACTCTCGGCATCATCCAATCAATGATTCGAAACATCCCATTGATATAATGTCACATACTGGTGTCTTCCAGCTTTTGAATCAAGTCAGTGGGCGATGTTGGAACCAAGCCCCCCTCCGGCTATCGCAATATTGGGGAAATACCCCCCATCCGCCCCAACTTGATAACCAACTCTCCCGTTGACAAATCATGCAGGAGCCACTATTTTTGGCAATTCCGCTCTTTCAGATAGATCGGCACGCCCTTGCGTTCAGCCCACCCAAATGGGGGCGAAACGGCTTCGACGGGGACAAAGAAGTGCTGGTTGCATGCCGAGTGCCCTTCGGCTCGTAAACTCGATGGGAACTAAATATAATCGCAGACGATTATAACTACGCCGTAGCCGCTTAGTCGGCTGCCGTCCTGCCATTTTTTTCCTGCGGATCTGGTAAGGGCGTCGACTAGCAGGATAGTTCAAGGCGAATGACTGTGTCGCCTTGAATGAAATTCTTACAGCCTAGCGGACCTTGCCTCATTCCTGATGGAGCCTCGGCCCCGCGAAATTAATCATCAGGATAAGCATGTAGACGCCAGTGCGGAATGTTTTCGGACGCGGGTTCGACTCCCGCCGCCTCCACCAATTAAAAAAGACAGACCCGTCCACTAACCACGTCCGGTTATTGGATAGGTTTTGCTTTTCTGTGTATTGTCAGCGACTTACACCGCTTTCATGGTGTCGGCGCTACCGCCGCGATCACTCCCTTTTCGGGAAATCCTTCACACCCCGCTTCTCTTTCGCCTGAAAATTCTCCGTATTCTTACCCCCATTCTCCGGACCTCGTCCGGACTCCTGCATTTTTTCCTGTAACCGTTGCTCGGCGATTTCGTCGGCAAACTGGTTGATACTCTTCATGATTCCGTCAAACAGGTCGTTAATGTCCATTGTCGATCGCTCCTCGTTGTGAATTCTGATTGCTTCCCCACTTACTTACCGGGCAGCGCTGGGATGTGTCGGCGGGAATTTCAAATTGCCGTGTCGCAGGGGGATTTCCGCAAGGATTTCAAGGTCGCGCTTGACATTTGCGGCCCTATGGATGATATATCAAGTGATAAATCGGGCGTTATGAATGGTGCCGCCAGTGCATCACATAGATTCAGCAAGGAGAAATCCATTGGACGAGCAACACAGCATGGCCAGGCTGGTCCGGGAGCTTCGGAAACTCACCGGCCTGACTCAGGAAAAGTTCGCGGCCAAGCTCGGAGTGACCTTTCCCACGATTAACCGCTGGGAGAACGACCGCGCCAAGCCGTCGCCGCTGGCGCTGGAGAAGATCGAGAGCCTGCTGCGCAGCCTGGGGGACAAGGGCGAGGCCCTGCATAAAGCGTATTTTGGAAAGGAAGCTTGAGCATGGCCCAGCTTGAACACATCGAAGCCATTGAAAAGCGGCTCTGGAGCGCGGCGGACACCCTGCGGGCCAACTCCAACTACGCCAGCAACGAATATTTCCTGCCGGTCATGGGCCTGGTCTTCCTGCGCCACGCCTACAGCCGCTTTCTGGGCGTCAAGGATGCCATCGAAGCGGGCCTGCCAACACGGGGCGGCAAGACCCGGCCGCTGACCAAGGAGGACTTCTCGCAGAAGAGCGCCATCTTCCTGAAACCCAAGGCCCAGTTCGACACCCTGGTGGCTCTGCCCGACAGCGCCGACCGGGCCAAGGCGATTATCGACGCCATGGAGTCCATCGAGGCCGACTACGAGAACTTGCGCGGCGTGCTGCCCAAGAGCGAGTATCAGGAACTCGATAACGCGGTGCTCGGTCAGTTGCTGCGCACCCTCAACCCCGAGGAACTCAAGCGCGTCTCCGGCGATGTCTTCGGCCGCATCTACGAATATTTTCTGACCCAGTTCGCCGACCAAAAGGCCCACGACGGCGGCGAGTTTTTCACTCCGATTTCCATCGTCTCGCTCATTGCCCATGTCATCGACCCCGAGGGTGGCACAGTGCTCGACCCAGCCTGCGGCTCGGGCGGCATGTTCGTGCAAAGCGCCCGCATCGTCGAAGAGCACGGCCAGAGCCCAACCGAGAAGCTCACGTTCCGGGGCCTCGAGAAGAACGCCACCACCATCCGCCTGGCCAAGATGAACCTCGCGGTACACGGTCTTGAAGGCGACATCCAAAAGGCCATCACCTACTACGAAGACCCGCACGAGCTCCTCGGCAAAGCTGACGTGGTCATGGCCAATCCGCCGTTCAACGTGGACGAGATTGACGCCGACAAGGTCAAGGCCGACCCGCGCCTTCCCTTCGGCCTTCCCGGCGTCAACAAGAAGGGCAAGGTCACGAACGGCAACTACATCTGGATTAGCTACTTCTACAGCTACCTCAACGAAAACGGCCGTGCCGGCTTCGTCATGTCCTCGCAGGCATCGAGCGCCGGGGGCGGGGAGGCCAAGGTCCGTCAGAAGTTGGTCGAGACCGGCGACGTAGATGTAATGATCGCCATCCGCTCCAACTTTTTCTACACCCGAACCGTGCCTTGCGAGCTGTGGTTCCTCAACCGCAACAAGCCCAAGGCGCACCGGGATAAGGTGCTGATGCTCGATGCCCGCAACGTCTACCGCAAGGTCACGCGGAAGATTTTCGATTTCAGCCACGAGCAGGAGCAGAATCTTCTCGCCATCGTCTGGCTCTACCGAGGTCAGAGCGAGCGCTTCCTTGAGCTCGTCTCCAGCCACCTGCGCCAGGCCTACGAGGTCGCCGAAGCCTGCTTCGACGTCGAGGCCGATCATGGTAGCCAGGTCCAAGTGGTGCCGGCCTATCTAGAGGCAGTAGGCGCTCTTCGGAGCGAGATCGAGCCATTCCTCAAGACTCAGGGCAAGGA
>JABDQX010000080.1 GCA_013042035.1 Gammaproteobacteria bacterium | reverse complement strand
TCCTTGAAGGCGGCGGTCGAGGTGGCCACTATTCTGCGGACATCCAAAATCACGCCCTATCCAATGTTCATGGCCCTTGGCGCCGTACTCGATGGAGAACGCGCCTTGGAGATCCGGGAGATTGAATGGTCGGTAAGCGCCGACCTTCCCCCCGCGAATGGTATCCTTATGAATCGGATTTCACCGAATGAAACGGGAAAGCGGCTGCGGTCAGCATCCAACGCGCCATCGGTGTCACTCCCAGCGCCACGGCAAAACGGGATCAACCCCATGGCCCCGTACCAGATTGCCTTGATCAAGGGCCAACTCGTGGCGTTTTCCGGTGACTACCGGCAGGCGATAGCGTTGGTGGAGAATTTCGCAAAAAGATTATCGCGCCTCGATCGGGTGGAACACGTTGAAATTGTCAGACGGCCACTCGATGTCAGCTCCGAGGAAGCGCTGGCGGGCAAAGCCGGAGCCGCGGTATTGGGAACGGCGGGTTTCACTGTGCGGATTGTTCTACGGAATGAAGTATGAGCATGATATCGTGGGCATGGCTCGCTTTTACAATGGAAGCGCTATTGACATTGGCCGGGCAGGCTCATAGTGTTTTTGCCTGAACATATTGAATAATATAACCAAAAATCCTCGTGTAACATTTTAGAATCCGGCCATATCGGATTGGGGAGAGTCGGTGAATACTACAAAAGCAGCGTTGAAACTGATCATCCAGATCCCGTGTTTCAATGAAGAACATACACTGCCGGAAACTATTGGCGACCTGCCTGATACGATTGAGGGAATCGATCGCATAGAAACCCTCATCATCGATGACGGCAGTACGGATCGCACGATTGAAGTCGCACGGGAGATGAAGGTCGATCACATCGTCAGGAATACCCGCAATATCGGTCTTGCAGGTTCGTTTCAGCGGGGCCTGGATGCCTGTCTCGCCCTGGGCGCGGACATTATCGTCAATACCGATGGGGACAACCAATACGCTGGCAAGGACATAGCAAAACTGGTTCGACCAATACTCGACGGCAAGGCGGATATCGTAATCGGTGATCGCCAGACCCATACCATCGCGCATTTTTCCGCTGGCAAAAAGTTTTTGCAGAAACTGGGCAGTGGGGTGGTCAGGCAGTTATCGGACACGGAGATCCCGGATGTGGTCAGCGGATTTCGAGCGATCTCTCGTGATGCCGCGCTTAAATTGAATATCATGTCTCCCTACAGTTATACCGTGGAGATGGTGATCCAGGCCGGCAAGAAAAAGATAGCGATTGCTCATGTTCCCGTTGCCACCAATCCGAAAACCCGTGAGTCACGCCTGATCAAAAGTATCCCGGCTTTTATCGGCCAGCAACTGATTAGCATGATTCGCATGTACGCGATGTTCAAGCCGTTGCGTGTTTTTTTCTATATTGGCCTGATCGTATTCATTCTTGGCGCGATACCTGTCGCCAGGTTTCTTTATTTTTATTTCTCGGGGGATGGCGGCGGACATCTTCAATCGCTGGTGCTGGGCGGGGTATTGATGAATATCGGTTTTATTACTTTTGTGATTGGTCTGCTGGCCGATCTGATTTCCGCCAATCGGAAGCTGATCGAAACAACTTTGGAGAAGATTCGGAGAATCGAGTTGGGGCGGGAAGGAGAGTACACACGGATGCAGGACAAATGAGCAACAGGCGGATTCTGTGTATTACATCGAATTTTCCGCGATGGGAAGGGGACAGTACAACGCCTTTTGTGCTTCACCTTGCCGAAGACCTTCAGGCGTTGGGGTGGCGGGTCGATGTGCTGGCGCCCCATGCACCAGGGGCGGCCAGACATGAACGGATTGGTGGGGTCAAGGTAGAGCGCTTCAGGTACCTGTGGCCGGCCAGACTGGAAACGGTCTGCTATCAGGGCGGCGCATTGAGCAATCTTGCACATAACCGCGGCAATTATCTCAAGCTGCCACCCCTGGTGTTTTTCGAATGGGCAACCGCCGTCAGGCGTCTGATGCGGGGCAGGTACGATCTCCTCCATTCCCACTGGATATTGCCCCAGGGCTTTACCGGGGTGTTGGCCGCTAAGCCATTGCGTCTCCCCCATGTGCTGACAGTCCACGGCGGTGATGCCTTTGCCCTCAGGGGGAGAATATTAAGCAAATTCAAACGGTTTTCCCTTGCCGGAGCCGACGCCGTCACCGTCAATAGTTCCGCTACGCGGGAGCAGATTCTGTCTATTGCGCCGGGTATACCGGAACCCAAATCAATCCCCATGGGCATCTCGACAGGCAGGCCGGATCCACAACGAGCCGCCGAACTGCGTTCGGCGTACCGAAAAGGGCAAGGT
>JABDQX010000078.1 GCA_013042035.1 Gammaproteobacteria bacterium | reverse complement strand
AAGTTGCTTATAGCTACGGATCTCCCGGCGCACGAGATCCGTGATCACCTCTTCATGGGTCGGACCAACACAGAACTCCCGCCGGTGACGATCCGTCAGGCGCAGCAGTTCCGGACCGAATTGCTCCCAGCGTCCGGATTCCCCCCACAGTTCTGCGGGCTGCACGGCAGGCATGAGAACCTCCTGGGCACCAATGCCGTCCATTTCCTCGCGCACGATGGCCTCGACCTTGCGAAGTACCCGCAGTCCCAGGGGAAGCCATGAGTACAGGCCGGAGGCGAGTTTACGGATCATGCCGGCACGCAGCATGAGTTGATGGCTGATAACCTCCGCATCGGCGGGGGTTTCCTTGAGTGTAGCGAGGAGAATCTGCGAACTGCGCATGGGAGAGCTTCCTTTTGTATACGTCACACGGTCGATATAGGGCAGGCCATTGGCCCGCCCTTTTACGGACAAGTTCCGGCGTGGCCGGAATCTATTCCCAGGCCCGCAGCGCCAGCTTACCGAAGTGCTTGCCTTCTTTCATGGCACGATGTCCATCGCCGACCCGGTCGATGGGGAATATATCCTGAATCACGGGCCGTATCCGTCCGGCTTTCAGGGCATCGCCAAACTGATCCATGAACGCCTTGACCATCATGGCTTTTTTTCCGGCGGGACGGGCACGCATAGTGGAACCAACAACCTTCAGTCGTTTGGTCAGCATCCGGGCGAGATTGATCTCCCCTTTGCTGCCGCCCTGCAGACCGATGATGACCAGTGCGCCATCCGCGGTGAGGGATTTGCAGTTCTGCTCCAGGTAGCGGCCACCGATGCAATCGAGCACCACGTGGACGCCTTTGCCATCGGTGGCTTCTTTTACTTTCTCGGAGAAATCGCCGTCGTTGTAGTTGATGGCCACATCTGCACCGTGATCGATACAGCGCTGGCATTTTTCTTCGCTACCGGCGGTTATCAGGGTCGTCAATCCCGCCTCCTTGCCAAGGCTGATGGCGGCCGTACCGACACCGCTGCCACCACCGTGCACCAGCACCCGACCACCTTCCGGGATATCACCGAGCATGAAGATATTCAAAAAAGCCGTCAGAAAGACCTCACAGGTGGAACCGGCCTCCTCGTCGCTATAGATGTCCGGTACCGGCAAAGCGGAACCGGCATCGCAAACGACTTCCTCGCCATAACCGCCACCTGGCAAAATGGCCATGACCCGATCACCCGTCTTCCATCCCGTGACCTCGTTTCCCATCTCAATGATTTCGCCGGCAGCTTCCAGACCGATAAGCGGCGATGCACCGGGAGGGGAGGGATACATCCCCTGACGCTGCAGCAGATCCGCGCGATTGACGGATGTGGCACGCATGCGAATGCGGATATCGTTCGGTCCCATGGCGGGGGATTCGACTTCACCTGTATACAACACCGACTCGTCGCCGGGCTCATCAAAAACAATTGCTCGCATAATTTCTCCCTTGATATATTAACTACGCAAAAACTAAAGCAAGATAGTTACGCTGTATCTATCTGAATACAATGATAATATCCCGCTTTAGTTTTCGCGGTCTTAGTATTTCAGTCGTGCGGGATGCCAGTGGTTTTCTGTCAACTGGGTTTCTTCCCCCGCTTCATGATAGGCTTAATCTTATGAATAATTCGGCAGTTTCACGGACCATCGCCCCGGAACACATCGACGAGGTCCTTCGCGAAGCGGATCTTCTGTATTCGCCGAACGAAATCCAGGCGGCTTATGATCGAATAGCCGCCGCCATAACGAAGACCCTGCTGGAAACCCTCGGTCGATATAGTAATCCCCTCATTCTGGTCGTGCCAATCGGCGGATTGTTCCCGGCGACGGAGATCATCTCACGACTCGATTTCCCCCTGGCGGTCGATTACATCCATGCCACCCGCTATCAGGGAGATGTCACCGGCAAGACGCTCGATCTGTTGGTCCGTCCCCGCGCGTCCCTCGAAGGCCGTCCGGTCATCGTTATCGATGACATCCTGGACGAAGGCATTACCCTGGCGGCAATTCTCGATTTCTGCCGGGCCAATGGCGCCAGCCAAGTCTTCAGCGCGGTATTGGCGGAAAAGCAACATAACCGAAAACCGGCCCTTCAACACGCGGATTTTACGGGTCTTGTGGTCGAGGATCGATACGTCTTCGGATGCGGCATGGACTATAAGGGGTATCTGCGAAATGTACGAGGCATTCATGCCGTGAAGGGGCTGTAGAAGAAATTACGAATTGAGAATGACGAATGACGAATACCAACACAACCTTTCCCCTCCAATCCTGGCTTGACGAAACCTGCCTGATTGCCCGCGCCGCGGGTGATGCGATCATGGCCGTCTACGTCAAGGACTTTTCGGTCTACGAGAAATCCGACAGCTCTCCGCTCACCGAGGCGGACCTTGCCGCCCACGAGGTGATCGTGACAAGGCTGGAAAACCTAAAACCGGCGCTGCCTATCCTCTCGGAAGAATCGGCGGAGATACCTTTCGAGGAACGCAGCCGCTGGCAAAGCTACTGGCTGGTCGATCCGCTGGATGGTACACGGGAGTTTGTCAAACGCAACAGCGAATTTACCGTAAACATCGCCCTCATCCACCACGGGCGCCCCATATTGGGGGTGGTCTATGTTCCGGTCCAGAATCGGACCTATTTCGCCGCCCAGGGGCTGGGGGCGTATCGACAGGACGCGGATGAGCCGCCTGTCGCGATTCATGTCCGCACAGTGCCCGACGGCCCCCTCAAAATCCTCGGCAGCCGCTCCCATTCGAGCCAATTGCTGGATGATTACCTGGCAAAGGCCGTGGCTGACATCGGGGAATACGAACTCGTGACCAAAGGGAGCTCACTGAAATTCTGCCTGGTCGCAGAGGGCGCAGCGGATCTCTACCCACGCTTTGGCCTTACATCGGAATGGGATACAGCGGCTGCCCACGCCATTGTCCTGGAAGCGGGCGGCGAGGTTACGGACATGAATCTCAATGAGCTGATTTATAATCAAAAGGAATCTTTGCTCAATCCCTTCTTTTTCGCCTTTGGGCAGCGTCACTATGATTGGTCGGCGTATGTGCCGGAAGGCAGCGGAGAATTGAAAAGCAAGTCATGATCTGTCGTTCGTAATTTATTCGCAATTCATAATTGGCAATTAAAATGACCATTCTTGGAATCATTGGCGGCACGGGCCTAAGACAATTGGAAGGTCTCACGGTTACCCAACGCGCCCCTGTCGAAACCCCGTACGGACCCACGTCGGGTTCGCTGATTTATGGTTCCTTCCACGATCGGCAGGTCATATTCCTGGCCCGGCACGGAGACCCCCACAACATCGACCCCCACAGGATCAACTACCGCGCCAATATCTGGGCGCTTGGGCAGGCGGGTGTGCGGAAAATCCTCGCCACATCGGCGGTGGGCGGTATCCATCCAGATCTCACCGATGGCCGTCTGGCCATCCCGGACCAGATAATCGACTACACATGGGGGCGTGGCCACAGCTTCTTCGAGGATGATCCGAACGAAACCGTGCACATTGATTTTACCGAACCCTATTGCCCGGCGCTGCGGGCGCTGCTGCTTCGGGCCGCCCGCGCCGGTAAAATCGCGGTCCGGGATGGCGGCACCTATGGCGCCATGCAGGGGCCGCGCCTTGAGACGGCGGCGGAAATCAATCGCCTGGAACGCGATGGCTGCGACATGGTGGGCATGACCGGGATGCCGGAGGCCGCCCTGGCCCGAGAGTTGGATATCTGCTACGCGAGCTGCGCCCTGGTGGTCAATCCCGCCGCCGGACGGGGGGACGGCCCAATCCGGATGGAGGATATCCTGCGTGTCCTGGAAACCGGGATGGGGGCGTTTCGCAATCTGGTAAGGCATGTATTGCTGCTGATGGAATAAATGTTCGAGTGAGAAGTCCCGACATGAAAAAAATACACATCGTTTTTCTCCTCAATTTTTCCTTCATCCCCGTAAGAGCGTGTCTGAAAAATCCCCCGTCTACTGCGGCGGCCCCCGAATTGTGGCCCGCTGCGTTGCGAAAGAGTCAAAAATCGCGTCATGTAGCTCGCTACACTCCCCGATTTTGCACCGATCGCGCCTTGCGGGACCCCAATCGGGCTACC
>JABDQX010000069.1 GCA_013042035.1 Gammaproteobacteria bacterium | reverse complement strand
CGCAGCCGTACATGAAAACATATAAAGTTTCGCCGCATCCGGGTACGTTTTTTCTTCCTGGCATAGAGATCCCGATATCCACGTCGAAACCGAGATCGGCGAACGGCGTCCAACCCGGAATTCCAGGCGGGACGTTTACCCCCACTCGCCCAGGAACGGCAGATTCAACAGCAACCAGCTACCGATCTCCGTCAGCGAACCGGTAAAGATCAATACGCCCGTTAGCACCAACAGCACCCCGGTGATGATCTCGACCCAACGGATGTATTTGCGAAAATGGCTCATGAGCGCCAGGAACGGGCGTATCGCCAATGCGGCCAGCAAGAACGGGATGCCGAGTCCCAGTGCATAGGCGCTGAGTAAACCAATGCCGCTCGTGACCGAATCTCCGGTTGCCGCCATCATCAAGATGGTGGCAAGGACCGGTCCGACACAGGGCGTCCAGCCGAAGGCGAAGGCCAATCCCATGACATAACTTCCGAGGGGGCCTGAGGATGCACCTGAGGCCTGGAAGCGGTGCTCGAATTGCAGGAAACGCAACCGGAAGAGCCCCGCGAAATGCAGCCCGAACAGGATAATTATCACCCCGGCTATCTTGCTCAGGATTGCCATGTTAGCCGCCAGCACTTGCCCCAGCACGGTAGCGGTTGCCCCCAGGGTGATGAACACCGTGGAAAAACCGGCAACGAAACCGAGAGCGGCGTAAAAGACCCGCCCGGTCAACGTCGGATCGTAGCCTTCTTCACCCTCTTCCGCCGCCATCAGTTGCTCCATGGAGGCGCCCCCCAAGTAACAAAGGTAGGCCGGCACCAACGGCAACACGCAAGGTGATATAAAACTCAGGATGCCGGCGATCAAGGCACCAGTGAGGGAAACATCGAAAGAATCCATTGGTGATTTTCTCCGTGAGAGTCTGTTATATCTGTCAAATTCGAGGTATAAAAAAGCTTATTCGGTCACGACAAACTCGGTAAACGCCTGCGTGTTCCGATCCGAGAATCCCGCTTCGGTTTTGGTGATGAGCCATACCGGCATATTTTCCCGCACCGCCAGCGCATATCCCGTTTCGGGACCAAGGACCGAGATGGCGGTAGCCATGGCATCGGAGCGCATCGCGGACTCACCGATAACCGTTACCGAGGCAAGGTTATGGGTAACGGGCTGGCCGGTTTTGGGATCGATGGTATGGGAGTAGCGTTTGCCGGCTTTTTCGAAAAAGTTCCGATAGTCTCCCGATGTTGCCACGGCATGACCGTCGAGCGCGACAATTCGGTGTATGGCTCGCCTGTCCGGTGTCGGTTTCTCGATGGCTACCCGCCATGGCGTGCCCGCGGCATTTTTACCCTTGGCCCGCAACTCACCGCCGATATCCACCAGGTAACTGGAGAATCCCTTTTTCTCCAGATATTCCGCGATCTTGTCGACGGCAAATCCCTTGGCAATAGCGGATAGATCCAGGTATACCCTGGGATCGTCCTTTCGAAGCGCTGGTGGCGTGGCGCGAGTGCTGATTTTCCCGTAGCCGATTCGCGCCATGGCATCTCGCAGATCTTCGGTCCGAGGCAACAGTGCCGCTGCTTCTCCGGGCACCGGATCGATCGCTTCATTGCCCGATTTATCCATCGCCGGCCCGAATCCCCACAGATTGACCAACGGCCCGACGGTGATATCGAAGGCCCCATCCGTCAACCGGCTGATCTCCAGCGCCTCGGTCACCACGGTATATAGGTCTTCCGGTACAGGGAACCAATCGGTGCCGGTACTGGCATTGAAGCGAGAGAGCGCCGAGTCTTTCCGATAGGTGGACATCTCGGCGTTGATTTGCGTCAGAATGCGCTCGATGTTGTGTCCGAGTTGTTTGGTCTCGGTATCTCCGGCATGGGCATCCTGGAGAGGCTTTACCACCTTGATGGCGTAGTAAGTCCCCATGGTGGTGCCGGTATGGTGAAGGATATCGGGGGAACCGGTATCACAGCCGGGAAGAGATAGGGCCACGGTACAAAGAATCACGGCAATCATTTTGCTCGGCAATCCGAACGCCGTGCATCGGGATGCGGCCGCGCCGCGCGATGGCAGGATGTGTGTTTCGTTATTTAAGGGCATATTGAACAGGCTCTAACTTTTCCCCGTGTGCATTTTTTTCGATAACTTATTGATTTTCGGATAACGCCAGGTTTCGGCAAAATATCTCCCGGCCTGCAACCGACTGAAAACAATAGACGAGAAAAAAGCCGCGCACGAAGTTAACTTTGTTTTTCCAATATATGGACTTTATACTGAAGCCGTCACCATGGGAATAGTGCCGCGCACCGCAACCTCCTTCGATTATCTTCCAATAACAAATCAATAGGTTGTTGAACAATATATCCATAGCACGGGGCAATCGTACTAAATCATACGACCTAGAGGTATCAATGCAATGCGATCCACTGCCGTAAAAGATCACATATCGAAAATCCATCTCGTCTTCAATCCCGACATGGATGTAACGAATGCCATCAATAAGCTCGTGGAGCTTAAGATAAACGCCGCCCCAGTGGTGAATGACCAGGGGGATGTCGTCGGGCTTCTGACGGAACGCGATTGTCTTAGCGCCGCGCTAAAGTCCGGCTACTTCGCGGAATCGGTGGGCAAGGTCTCTGATTTTATGAGTAAAGACGTGAGATTGATCGAGGCCGACGAAAGTATTCTCCATGTGGCCGAACAGGCCGAGCATGAGCGGCTCAAGCAATATCTGGTTCTTGATGAAAACCGGTTGATCGGATACCTGGGCCACCACGAGATACTAAAAGCGTTGATAGTTTTGCGTGGAGCGGTGTGACAAACCAGTACCCGGGAGCCTTCCCTGGCGGAAGGTGTTTGTCAATTTCGCACTAACCGCTAGCGGACCGATGTTACCATATCGTAAAGCATTTCATCC
>JABDQX010000041.1 GCA_013042035.1 Gammaproteobacteria bacterium | reverse complement strand
GTATTTCTTTTGACCGGGCGCTCCGGCACCCGGTCAAAAGAAATTACAGGCACCGTTCAAGGATCTCCCGGATCGTGTCCGGTCCGATGTCGGCATGTTCTCCCAGCGCCGTCATGCCATGTTCTTGCAGTTTTTCGATGATCGCCGGAATGGAAGCGGCATTGATACCGTAGTCCCCAAGCCTTGTCCTGACACCCAGAGTCTCGAAAAATTCCCTGGTTTTCGCCATGGCGCTATCGATGGTTTTTTCCTCTCCCAGCGCAGCGCTGTCGATTTTCCAGACCCGCTCCGCGTACTGCAGGATCTTTTCCCGTTTTTTGTCCCGTTTTACATCCATGATCACCGGCAGCACGATAGCGAGCGTCTGTGCATGGTCCAGCCCATGCATCGCCGTGATCTGATGGCCGATCATATGGGTACTCCAGTCCTCGGGAACCCCTTGACCGATAAGATCATTCAAGGCCAGGGTGGCGCACCACATGATATTCGCCCTGACATTGTAATCATGGGGGTCGGTCAGCGCCTTCGGGCCTTCCTCGATCAAGGTTTGCAAGATCCCTTCGGCCATCCTGTCCTGCAGTGGCGCATCCGAGGGCCACGTCAGGTATTGCTCCATAACATGGACGAACGCATCCACCACCCCATTGGCGGTTTGGCGGGGGGGTAGGGAATACGTGGTGGTGGGATCGAGGATGGAAAATCGGGGATACACCAGGGGACTGCTGAAATAGAGCTTGTCGGCGGAGGATTTTCTGCTGATCACCGCGTTGGTGTTCATCTCGGAACCGGTAGCGGGCAGGGTGAGAATGGCCCCCAGGGGGACAGCGTCATGGATGGGGGCGCCGCTCATAATTTGCCAGGGATCGCCGTCTTCGAATCTGGCGGCCGCAGCAATAAATTTGGTGGCGTCGAGTACCGAGCCGCCCCCAACCGAGAGCAGAAAACCGATGCCCTTTTCCCTGACGACATTCACTGCCGCCATCGCGGTTTCATAGCTGGGGTTGGGTTCTATCCCACCGAACTCGATAACGCGCCTGCCCGCCAGGGCTTCGATGGTCAGGGCATGGACACCATTTTTTTTGATGCTTCCCTGCCCGTAAAGCAGCAGGACAGTGGCATCAGGAGGAATTTCACCGGCGACGTCCTGTATTTTTTCCTTTCCGAAGATGATCTTGACCGGATTTTGGTAAGTGAAATCCAACATATACTTTTACCGCCTGAATTTCTTAGTAATTTGCTCCGCAAAATTATATTGCCCCGCTTCACGGGGCAATATCCGGAAATCATGCCGGCCGGGCCGGCCATATAACTTCGCGAAGCGGAATTACGAAGACCGCGAAAATTAAAGCGAGATCTTCTCATGGTGTTACGGTCAGATACAGTGCAGCCATCTCGCTTTAGTTTTTGCGTAGTTAAATTACAGATTGCCGGCAACGAAGTCCCAGTTGATCAGATTCCAGAAGGCCTCCATGTATTTCGGGCGGGCATTGCGGTAATCGATGTAATAGGCATGTTCCCAGACATCGCACGTCAGCAGGGCGCTCTTGCCCTCCGTCATCGGGCACCCGGCGTTGCTGGTGTTTACGATCTCCAGATCGCCTTGCTTGTTCTTCACGAGCCAGGTCCACCCGGAACCGAAATTGGTCACGGCCGAGGTGGTGAATTTTTCCTTGAAGCTGTCGAAAGAACCGAATGTATCATTGATGGCATCGCCGAGGGCGCCGGATGGCGCGCCGCCCACATTGGGGCCCACGCTGGGCGCCAGGCATTTCCAATAGAACGAATGATTCCAGACCTGGGCTGAATTATTGAAGATGCCCGCGGCAGAATTCTTGATGATATCTTCCAGGGACATGCTCTCGAACTCGGTACCCTTGATGAGATTATTGAGATTGGTCACATAGGTTTGGTGATGTTTCCCATAGTGAAATTCGATCGTCTCCTCGGAGATGTGGGGGGCCAGGGCATCTTTTGCATAGGGAAGTTTGGGTAATTCGTGGATCATGGGATTCTCTCTTTAGGTTTTGCGTAGTTAATATTTTCAAAGACCCAACTGTTTTTTCTTGTCTTCAGCCGTGGGCAATGGCTCTTTTTGCTCGGTAATCGGTTCGGCGCCTTCTTCCAGAAGACGCGCTGCCTCCGTAGCATTGAATTCGCGCGCATCCTTGTACTCGTCCGGCAAATCATCCTCGGCGAAGATTGCTTCCACGGGGCATTCGGCTTCACAGGCCGCGCAATCGATACATTCGTCCGGATCGATGACCAACTGTTTATCGAGTTCATAAAAACAATCGACCGGACACACAAGCACACAATCCGTAAACTTGGCATCCTTACACTTGTCTGTTACCACATAGGCCATAGCCACTCCTTAAATAAGTTTGCATCAATAATGTTGCATCGCAAAAATTGAAAGCTTGCTTTTCCGATAGATTTTTTTAGTACACCGCAAAAGAAACCGGGCACGTTAAGCCATGGTGCATATTGTGTCAAGAGTAATTTCTTTCTTGATTTTTTCTTAGGCGATTGCCAGAAAAGAATATACCGGATTGCACGGTAATTTTGTTCGTATTCAAGGCGCGGCAACAGGCGCATAGTCGTTCTATGTAACTGTTGACGTAACGCAGAAAACGGACAAAAGGA
>JABDQX010000065.1 GCA_013042035.1 Gammaproteobacteria bacterium | reverse complement strand
GAGTTGTCCCTGTTCGTAGCGTTTGCTGCTGACGTAAACCTGTTCGATGGTTTCCCCCACCGCGTATTTCGGGATGTCTTCCAGCAATTCCGCCCTCTCCCAGGCCAGGCTGTCTTGTTGATTGAGTCTGCCAAGGGCAAGCGGTTTGCCGGTTTCCTCATCGAGCAGTTCCAGGAAGCAACTGTCGTTGTGTACTTTGGATACCTTGGCCTTCAGGGTGCGACCGATGAGGTCGGTTTGTTGCTCATGTCCGTTGGAATGATTCATGGGGAGGATCGGTTACTGTGGGTGTTTTTGGATTGTGGCAGTTGATGGGGCTGCTTGGGTATTTAGCTTTTCCTAAGGCGCGTCAGATTCTGATGGCTTCTTGTCGTGCGGATTGGGGATTAACTTCATCCTGCTCCCGTTGCGCAAGCGCAGCGCTTGTTTTCTGGATGATTTCTCGATTGCGACCGCTTAGGTGGCGATAGTTATCCAACAGCACAGCCTCATCCGGCTTCAGTCTTTCCTCTCCACCTTCCAATCGCCGAACACTGACCGCATTTCGTTCTCCGGTAACGATATACAAGATATCCGCGCCTACTTTGGCTATGGCGGCGAGGTATTTGGAGTCAGGAGTTCTTTCCCCTTTTTCATAGAGTCTTTGCGTTTGTCTTGTGACACAACAAAGCTTGCCAAAATCCGTTTGATTTAACCCCAAACGATTACGTTCCTCTTTTAGTCGCTCACCTATTGGCATCCTTCGATTCCAAACAGCTTGATTGTGGAAATAAATAATTCCATAATGTACGCATGTGATTACTCAATTAAATACAGAGTCTAACAAATGTCCCAAAAATTGCACAAAACATCTGAGGGAGAACCCTCCCCGAACTCAACGATCTGCGTCCGATTGCCTCTCTCCTTGCACAAACAGGTAACCGAATTGGCTACTCGCAACGAGCGTACCGTTAGTGGACAGGTTCGGTTGTATGTGACAACGGGTATCCAACAGGAAATGGGAAAAGAAGGATTGCTGCAACAGGCACAGCTCGGATAAAGCGTACCTATAACATCGGCTATGGTATCCGTTCGCGTCGGGATTGCGGTTTAGAGTGGGAAATAACACCTGCCAATAAGTGAGTGAGAGAATTACCGTCAAATGATGGGAGGAGCAACAAACCATGACACAACGCATTAGCAAATATATTACCCATGGCGATCTCCAAATCGCAAAACCCCTTTTTGATCTGGTTGTCGAGGAAATCATACCGGGCACCGGTATTGAAGCCGATGCCTTCTGGCAATCCTTTTCGGCGATCATCCACGATCTCTCTCCCAGGAACAGGGCGTTGCTGGAAAAGCGCGATCAACTACAGGCCAAAATCGACACATGGCACCTGGAACACAAAAGCAAACCCCACGACCCGGTAGCCTATAGGCAGTTTCTGCAAGATATCGGCTATCTGGTCCCGGAAGGTCCGGACTTTCGGATAACCACCGAGAACGTGGATTCGGAGATTGCCACCCTTGCCGGCCCACAACTGGTGGTGCCGGTGAACAATGCGCGCTACGCATTGAATGCCGCCAATGCCCGGTGGGGAAGCCTCTATGATGCCCTGTATGGTACCGATGTGCTTCCGGAGGAGAATGGGGCGGAACGTGGGGCCGGTTACAACCCGGCGCGTGGCGTCAGGGTGATGGCATATGCCAATGGGTTTCTGGATCAGTCCGCCCCACTCGCCCGGAGTAACCATGCGGAGGTTGTCGGTTTCTCCCGTGACGGGGCACGGCTGGTGATAACACTGGCCGACGGCAGCGAGACCGAGCTGACCGACGGTGATAAATTCGTGGGATACCACGAGGACAACGGACAACTCACCGCCGTCCTGTTGAAAAACCATAACCTGCATATGGAAATTCAGCTCGATCGAAATCATCCCATCGGCAAGGAAAGTCCCGCGGGTATCAAAGATATCGTACTCGAATCCGCGCTAACGACGATCCAGGATTGCGAGGATTCGGTGGCCGCCGTCAATGCCGAGGACAAGGTGCTGGTTTACCGCAACTGGCTTGGCTTGATGAAAGGTGAACTACAGGAAACCTTCGAGAAAAACGGTAAATCCCTGACCCGCGGCTTGAACGAGGACCGTACCTATCAAACCCCGGATGGCGCCACGCTGACTCTGCCGGGACGAAGTTTGCTGTTGGTACGCAATGTCGGACATCTGATGACCAACGATGCGGTGCTGACCGGAAATGGAGAGGAAATCTACGAAGGGATTCTCGATGGCATGATGACGAGCCTCATCGCCATGCATGATCTCAAAGGAGAAAGCCCACTCCGCAACAGCAGGACGGGTAGTGTCTACATCGTCAAGCCAAAAATGCACGGACCCGAGGAAGTCGCCTTTACCGTGGAACTGTTTGCCCGTGTGGAAGAGGCCCTGGGGCTGGCGGAAAATACCCTGAAGATCGGCATCATGGACGAAGAGCGGCGTACCACCGTCAACTTGAAGGAATGCATTCGGGCGGCAAAAGCGCGAGTTATCTTCATCAACACCGGGTTCTTGGATCGCACCGGAGACGAGATGCATACCGCCATGGAAGCAGGTCCCATGCTGCGCAAGGCGGAAATGAAGACGGCCCCCTGGCTGCTGGCCTATGAAGACTGGAATGTGGATATTGGTCTCGCCTGTGGTCTGGCGGGCAAGGCCCAGATCGGCAAGGGTATGTGGACGATGCCCGATGAAATGCGCGCCATGATGGCGGCCAAGGCCGGCCATCCCATGGCGGGAGCGAGCACCGCCTGGGTCCCCTCCCCTACCGCCGCCACACTCCATGCGATGCACTATCACCAGGTGGACGTTGGCGCGTGCCAACGGGAAATCGCCACCCGACAACGGGCAAGCCTGGACACCATCTTGCATTTCCCCCTGGCCGAGAAAACCAACTGGCCGCCCGCAGACGTAAAGGCGGAGCTCGATAATAATGTCCAGGGAATACTGGGTTACGTGGTGCGTTGGATCGATCAGGGCATCGGGTGCTCAAAGGTGCCTGATATCAATGACATCGGCCTGATGGAAGACCGTGCTACCTTGCGCATCTCCAGCCAGCATATCGCCAACTGGCTACACCACGGCATCATCACGGAAGAGCAGGTGATGGAGACGCTGCGCCGCATGGCGGCGGTGGTGGATCGTCAAAACAGCGGTGATCCGGACTATACCGATATGGCCCCGAACTGCGACGGCATCGCGTTCCAGGCAGCCAGGGAGCTTATTCTGCGCGGACGAGCCGTGGCGAATGGATATACGGAACCCACGCTGCATGCGTTTCGGCACAAATTGGTGGGACTGAGATCATAACCAGCCGCAGATGGAAGTGAGGCATCGGAAACGTCAGACGGGGATAAGTAACGCCTATAAGAAACAGGATAATCAGGAAGTTACTTCCTATTCCGGATAAGCTTCGCGTTAATGTGACAAAGCAGACCTAATCACAAGCGCGCTGCGGTATCGATGGAAATTGTCCGTAAATGAACACAATCCCTTGCCGATTCGAGGACCGGATCAATGAGAATCGCGGAAGTGGCACCACGAGAGAACGGTGCCCCATGGTTACGAACGATGATATCCAAATCGTTACCGGTATTGGTGTCCGGTTCTGATGCGGAGCCCCCATGACCGGTGAGCGCCTCACCGGAGCGGTGGAGCGTGTCGTTTTCCACAACGAGGAAAGCGGCTTTTGCGTTCTGCGCGTCAAAGTGCGTGGGCACTCGGATCTTGCTACCGTGGTGGGCACCACTGCCGCGGTATCTCCGGGCGAGTATGTGGAATGCCAGGGCAAGTGGATAAACGACAAGGCCCATGGGCGGCAATTTAGCGCCGAACATTTGCAGGTGGTACCGCCCAGTACCCGCGAGGGGATCGAGCGCTATCTCGGTTCCGGGATGGTGCGAGGGATCGGCCCTCACTTTGCCCGGAAGTTGGTCAAGGCATTCGGTGAAAGGGTATTCGATGTCATTGAGAATGAACCCGAGCGCCTGACGGAGCTGCCCGGTCTCGGACCCACGCGCCGGGCCTCCATCGTTGCGGCCTGGGCCGGACAGCGGGCGATTCGGGAGATCATGGTCTTCCTGCGTTCCTACGGTCTTGGTAGCGCGCGCGCGGTGCGTATCTTCAAAACCTACGGCAATGACGCTATCGAGCGTGTGCGGGAGAACCCCTACCGTTTGGCCTTGGATATCCACGGCATGGGGTTCGCCACCGCCGATTCCCTGGCCGAGCGTCTTGGCATTCCCCGCGATTCGCCCATGCGCGCCCGCGCCGGGATCCTCCACCTCCTCCAGGAATTATCCGCGGAAGGTCACTGTGCCCGGGAGCGCGCCGCGCTGATAACCGATGCTTCGGCACTGCTGGCAATCCCCGTCTCTATTATCGAGGACGCCATCGATGCCGAGGTGCGGGACAAGCGTCTGACCCTGGAATTGATCGGGGAGCAACCCTGCGTTTTTCTCACTACCCTTTGGAATGCGGAAGTCAGTGTTGCCGATCACATCCAGCGGCTCTTGCGCCACCCGGTCCCCTGGGGTCCCATCGATACGGAAAAGGCGGCTGTCTGGGTCGAGCAAAAGACCGGGATGAAATTGTCGGACTCTCAGCGCCAGGGCGTTTTCGCGGCGGTCACCAGCAAGCTGACCGTGATTACCGGTGGGCCGGGGGTTGGCAAGACCACGGTCATCAATAGCATTTTGCGGATCCTGTGCGCCAAGGGTGCGAACCCGCTTCTTTGCGCGCCTACCGGCCGGGCCGCCAAACGTCTCTCGGAGTCTACCGGATTCCCCGCCAGCACCATCCATCGCGCACTGGAGTTCGACCCCGGCATTATGGGATTCAAGCGCAATCACAATTGTCCGCTGGAAACCGATCTGGTGATCCTGGATGAGGCATCCATGGTGGATATCGTGTTGATGAGTCAATTACTACGCGCGATTCCGGATCGGGCCGGGTTGGTGATGGTTGGGGATGTGGATCAACTGCCTCCGGTCGGACCCGGTGCGGTGCTCGCCGATGTCATCGCATCGAAAAGAATTCCCACCGTTCGGCTTACCGAAATATTTCGCCAAGCCGCCACATCGCGGATCGTCGCCAATGCCCACCTCGTCAACCAGGGAATCATCCCCGAGCGCTCCTATCCGGATGCGCCTTCCAGTGATTTTTATGTGGTTGCCATGGACTCTCCCGAGGCCATCCGCGAAGGATTGTTGAAAATGGTCGTCGGGCGCATCCCGTACCGCTTTGGTTTGGACCCGATTCGGGAGATACAGG
>JABDQX010000064.1 GCA_013042035.1 Gammaproteobacteria bacterium | reverse complement strand
GTGATAGACTTCCGATAACGGCGTGGTTTGCCCGGATAACCGGACAAAATCATGCGGTTCAATTCTGAGGGGCTATGAAAAATCCCCGGTCTACTGCGGTGGCCCCCGAATCGCGTCTGGCGGCGTTGCAGAAGATCAAAAATCGCGTCATGTAGCTCGCTACACTCTCCGATTTTGGACCTTCCGCGCCTTGCCAGCCACGTTCGGGAACTCCCTCGCGACGACCGGGTGATTTTTTCACAGCCTCTGAGAGCGTGTGCAACTTTTTTTGGCTTGATTTCCCCGGGGCCACTATTCCTCCAATGACAACCAATCCAATCCACTCCGGTAACGGGGCTTTTCTCGATCAACTATACACGGCCTTCGTGCAAGATCCCGCTAACGTCGACCAACAATGGCGCGACTACTTTCGTGAGCTCGATGGACTTCTGCCCCAGCCATCCGGCGATCGCGCTAAGGAACGGCAAGCCGATGAACAACAAGACATTATCTCCGCCCAAAAGCAGGCCGCCGTATCGCGGCTTATCCGGGCCTATCGTTTCCGTGGTCACCGTCAAGCCGAACTCGATCCCCTAGGGCTTTATGAACGAACTGCCGTACCGGATTTGACACTGGAATTTCAGAAGCTTACCGAATCTGATCTTGACACGAGCTTCAACGCCGATAGGTTGTTCGATGATTCACAAAAGGCCACGCTGCGGGAAATCATCGAAACCATGCGTACGATCTATTGTGGGCCCATCGGCGCCGAATACATGTATATCACCGCCACGGATCAGACGCGGTGGATACGCAAACGATTGGAAAACACCCGAGGCCGGTTTGATTTTTCCGGGGAAAAGAAGCGGGATATCCTGAGGTGGTTGACTGCGGCCAACGAATTCGAAACCTATCTACATAGAAAATACGTCGGGCAAAAGCGTTTTTCCCTGGAAGGGGGCGAGAGCCTGATTCCCTTGCTGGATGAACTGATCCAGTCCGCCAGCACAAAACATGACGTGCGCGATGTTGCCATCGGTATGGCGCATCGGGGACGGCTCAATGTACTGGTAAACATTTTCGGAAAGAGTCCCGATGCCCTGTTCGGTGAATTCGAAGGAAAAGCCACCAAAAATCTGCCGGGGATATCCGGCGACGTCAAATATCACCTGGGATTCTCATCGGAGATCGCCACTGCCCGTGGCCATATCCATGCGGCGCTGGCTTTCAACCCCTCCCACCTGGAGATCATCAATCCGGTCGTCGAGGGATCCGCCTGTGCAAGGCAGGACCGGCGCAACGACATAGATCACAACCATGTATTACCGGTCTTGATCCATGGCGATGCCTCTTTTGCGGGCCAGGGCGTGGTGATGGAAACCTTGAATCTGGCCGAGACGCGCGGTTATGGCACCGGTGGCACGGTACATATCGTTATCAACAACCAGATCGGCTTTACGACCAGTGATCCGTTGGATTCACGCTCCACGTTATATTGCACGGATGTGGCGAAGATGGTTCAGGCCCCTATCTTCCATGTGAACGGGGACGATCCGGAAGCGGTATTATTCATCACCCAAATCGCCCTCGATTACCGGATGCAATTCAAGAAAGACGTGGTGATCGACATGGTCTGCTACCGGCGCCACGGCCACAACGAAAGCGATGAACCCATGGCGACCCAACCGATCATGTACAAAAAGATCGCGCAAAAACCGGATGTGCGCGGATTGTATGCTGAACGATTGATAGCCGAGGGGGTCCTGCGGGAAGAAGACGTCACGCAACTGTCCGAAGAATATCTGTCGATGCTGGAAAGTGGTCTGCTTGTCTCCCGCCCATTGGTCTATGGACACAGGGCGCGCTATCTGGCCAACTGGAATAACTATAGGGGGACGCAGTGGAATGCCTCCACGGATACAGCGGTGCCGATGGAGACAATCGAAAAACTGGGTCTTCGGATCGCGGAATATCCCGCCGAGTTCGTCCTCCACCGGAGCGTTGCCAGGATCCTGGCGGCGCGTCGTGAAATGGCCCTGGGCGAGCGCCCCATGGACTGGGGTTTTGCCGAGATGCTTGCCTATGCGACCCTTCTCGATGACGGCTATCCCATGCGTTTATCCGGACAGGACAGCGAGCGGGGGACGTTTTTTCACCGCCACGCGGTGCTCCACGATCAGGAAGGCCGCGGCGCTTACCGGACGCTGTCTAATCTGTTCGAGGGACAACCCACGTGCTGGATCGTCAATTCCGTGCTATCCGAGGAAGCGGTGCTCGGATTCGAGTATGGATACTGCAGCGCCGAACCCGAATCCCTGGTGATTTGGGAGGCGCAATTTGGCGACTTCGTTAACGGGGCCCAGGTCGTTATCGACCAGTTTCTCAGTTCCTCGGAGGCCAAATGGGAGCACTTATGCGGACTGGTATTGCTATTGCCCCATGGTTATGACGGACAAGGTCCGGAACACTCATCGGCCCGTCTGGAGAGATTTCTGCAGCTCGCGGCCCAGGACAACTT
>JABDQX010000060.1 GCA_013042035.1 Gammaproteobacteria bacterium | reverse complement strand
GTATACAACATGGTCAGCGATGGCGCGGATGAAGATACCGTGAAGACATTCATGGTATCCCGCTACAGTGAATACGTGCTCTACCGCCCGCCAGTCACTGCCACAACCCTGTTGCTTTGGATCGGGCCGTTGTTGTTTGTGCTCGTGGGATTCGTGTTTCTTATCCTGCGGGTGCGTCGTCGAACCGAGGTAACCTCGCCCTCCCCTCTTTCCACGACCGAGGAAAAACACATCAAGGAAATGCTGGGAAATTAAGGGAATGCTGGAACGTAGGCTCTCCGAATGGATTATACGCCGCCGCTGGTGGTTTATCGTTCTCCTGCCGGTTATGGTTATAACCTTGGCAACAGGGATGATGAACCTCAAATTCGCCGGTGACTACCGGGTATTCTTCAGCAAGGATAATCCTCAGCTACAGGCCTTCGACAGGTTGGAAAAAACCTATAGCCAGGACGATAACGTGATCTTCCTGCTGGCTCCGCAAGATGGCCGGGTATTTAGCCGGGAAACGCTGACCGCCGTGGAAGATCTGACGAAAAGGGCCTGGCAGATCCCCTATTCACTGCGCGTGGATTCCCTCACCAACTTTCAGCACACCGAAGCGAGAGGCGACGAGCTGATCGTGCGCGATCTGGTGAGAAATGTCGCCCACTCGAGTGACGCGGATATTACCCGGATTCGCGACATCGCCCTTGCCGAACCGCTGCTGATGGGGAAACTGATATCGGAGACGGCCGAGATCACCATCGTTACCGTCACCGTCCAACTGCCGCGCATCGACGAAATGCAGGAAGTCCCGGAAGTGGTCGATGCCGCAGACCTGATCGCCAAGGAAATGCGCGCCAGCTATCCCCATCTGGATATCCGCCTCACCGGTATGGTGGTCATGACCCATGCCTTTTCCTCGGTGGCCATGGACGATATGGGCTCACTCACTCTTGTGAGCTTCGGCGTCATGCTGGTGGTGTTACTGCTCCTGTTACGAAGCGCCTGGGGGGCCATCGCCACGCTTTTCGTCATCCTGATGTCTATCCTCACCGGATTGGGTGCCGGCGGTTATCTCGCCATTCCCTTCACACCGTCATCGGCCTCTGCTCCTCTTATCATCCTCACCATGGCCCTCGCCAATTCCGTGCATATACTGGTGATCTTCTACCAGGGACTGGTCCCCAGCGCGGGCAGGGCGGGACGCCGAACGGCCATGCAAGAAAGCCTGCGGATCAACCTGCAACCGATCTTTCTCACCAGCCTGACCACTGCCATCGGGTTTCTCAGCCTGAATTTTTCCGAGGTGCCACCGTTTCGGGACATGGGCAACTTCGTAGCGATTGGGATTGTGGCGGCCTTTATCTTATCGATAACTTTCCTGCCGGCGTTGATGATCCTGTTGCCGGCGCACGGACGTCGCCTCCATGCCGAAAACGAAATGATGCACCATTTCGCCGATCTCGTGATACGCAATCGGCATTGGTTGTTCCGGTTCATGGTGGGAATGGTGGTCGTTCTGGCCGCTTTTATTCCCCGGAATGAACTCAACGATGTGTTCGTGCGCTACCTCGATGAGAGCGTCGAATTCCGGCGGGATACGGATCTTCTCAATGAACACCTCGGTGGTCTGTATCGTATCGATTATCCGCTCGATAGCGGACAGAGCAATGGCATCCACGACCCGGGCTTCCTGCGGGAGGTCGACGCCTTTGCCGGTTGGCTGCGGCAACAGCCCGAGGTCACCCATGTCAATACCCTCACAGATACCCTAAAGCGCCTGAACGAGAATCTGCATGGCGACAATCCCGAATGGCATCGGCTACCCGACAAGCGGGATATGGCGGCGCAATATCTGCTGTTGTACGAGATGTCCCTGCCCTATGGGTTGGATCTCAATAACCAGATCGATGTGGACAAATCCGCCACCCGCATCAGCGCCATTATTCGGGTACTCTCCACCAACGACATACTGGCGCTGGATCGGCGCGCTCAAGCCTGGCTACAGAAAAATGCTTCCGGGTTACAAACAGAGGGGACCGGCCCCACCATGATGTTCGCTCACATTGGAGCGCGCAACATCCGCGCCATGATCGGCGGCACCACTCTGGCCTTGGTGTTGATCTCCCTGATCCTGATCCTGGCGCTACGTTCGCCCAAGATAGGTCTTATCAGCATGGTTCCCAATCTGGTCCCGGCCATCATGGCTTTCGGTGTGTGGGGAATATGGGTGGGAGAGGTTGGTCTGGCGCTTTCCGTGGTAACCAGCATGACGCTCGGCATCGTGGTGGACGACACGGTGCACTTCCTGAGCAAATACCTGCGCGCCCGACGGGAAAGGGGCGATTCACCGGAGGCGGCGGTGCGCTATGCTTTTTCCCGAGTTGGTCTGCCATTGATCATCACCACCCTGGTATTGATCGCAGGCTTTTTGATCATGACATTCTCAAGTTTCTATCCCAACAGCGGCATGGGAATGCTGACGGCCATCGTGCTGGGGATGGCGCTTATTGCGGATTTTCTACTGCTACCGCCCTTGCTAATGAGGCTGGGACGGAATTAGTGCCCTCCGCCATAAATACGTCGCTCAACAACCGGCGAAACCCACTGATTTTAAAAACAACTATAGTCGAGGCAATTTAGCGCGCGCAGCACTAGATCCAGTGCTGGTCCTCCCACACCTGATGGGCAACACGGAATTTCTCCTCGATATTGCCCGACCACAGATCGGATTTATCCAATACCACGTCACGGAGCAAATCCAACGTTTTCCCCTCGAATTCAGGATCCCCTTTACCGAGATTATCCAACCAGAGCTGTGGGTGGTTGGTGATATAGCAATAGCGCTGGTGGATTTCCTTGCGCAAACGCCATAACCGCAGACCCAACGCCTGACCGGATCTCGGCAGATCCCCATAGCCGTGTAAGCGGAGGGTGTCGCCCATCTCCTCGTGCTCTCTATCGAACTCCCGAATTTCCCGGTCCATGGCCAGATCGATGATCGCCAGATCGAAAGGCTCGGTAGATTGCGTCCTGATTTTAGCCCAGCCGATACCGATATCACGCGCCAGCTCCACAGTATGCTCAGCTTTACGCAAGGTACGCACATGAGTTTTCAGATATTCCGGCATGTCATCGATGAAGAGGTATTTCATTTGTGATGGATTACTGCGAATTAAAAGATTTTTAGAGGGTCACAAAAAACACCAAGGATCATGAAAAAAGCAAAAGAGTTCACGCCCTTCGTGGATCATTTGATGATATTGATCGGCCAAGATAAGGTTATTTCAGCTTGGCCTAAATCGCCATCCGCCCAGCATTTTGAGCATTCCAATCTGGCGATATAACTCTTCTTCGGTGGCCTGGCTCTCCTTGTGAGGCTTAACGGTTTTCTCAAACACCATGCTGGCTCTATCCGTTAATTCCCGCTTCCAGCTGGTAACCATCGTCAGGTGAATCTCGTAGCGCGCCGCGATCTCCGATGTGGTTTGTCCATTTCCCAGCGCCGTCACCGCTACCTTCGCCTTAAAATCCGCACTGTACTGTTTACGTCTCTTGCTCATGATCTTTCCTCTGTATCTATTAACGATCAGAGCTTATACACCTGTCCAGTTTTATGGGGCCACCTCAGTTCACGGGAATACTACGTGGGGTCCACACAAAGACAATGTCCACGAAAAACGGAAAAAGATGGGATATCCTTTCGTGCCTTTCGTGGACGCTATCTTTCTTCGGTTGCGGCGCCGCTATCCTACATTTTTCGTGGACATTACTTTTTTCGCCGCGATACCCTATCGCTACTTGAGACGCTCGTACTTCTCCATCAGCTCTTCTTCGGTTTCCTCGCGGTTCGGGTCCTTGGTAATGCAATCGACGGGGCAAACCTCCACGCACTGGGAAGAATCATAATGCCCGACACATTCGGTACACATCGCCGGATCGATAACGTAGGTATCATCGCCCGCGCTAATGGCCCCATTGGGGCATTCTGGTTCACACACGTCACAGTTGATACATTCTTCGGTGATTATCAAAGCCATTTAAGGTATCCTCTCGGAAGTTTAACTAATTAAATCAGTGTCTTAAATTTGTTCATTTCTCGCTCATCTTCGTAAATGAGTCAAGTTTTACAAAACATCAGTTTTGCTTTACCAGCGCTAATCATGCTTTGTCGGTTTGAGGCGAAGCTTCGCTAGTCTATTATCCAGCGCAATCTTTATTGCCGGATGCACGAATCTGCTGGCATCGCCGCCGGCAAGCGTGACCTCGCGCACAAGGCTGGATGAGATATGCGCAAAGTTTTCTCCCGGGGTCATGAAGATCGTCTCAAGCCCCGGGTTCAGCATACGATTGATATTCGCACGCTGGAATTCATTCTCGAAGTCGGCGTTGGAACGCACGCCGCGCAGCATAACGTGAGCGTCCAACTGATCCGCGAGATCCGATACCAAGCCGTTGAATCCGCATACCCGCGCATTAGCAATCGGCGCCAACGCAATCTCGGCCAGTTCAAGCCGTTTTTCAAAAGACAAGAGCGGGTTTTTTACCGTGCTCTCGGCCACGCCCACGATGATCTCATGAAAGAAAACCGCTGCCCTTGCCACGAGATCCACGTGACCATTGGTAATCGGATCGAATGTGCCGGGATAGAGCGCCTTGGTTTTCATTATTCGTGTTTTTCGTGGACTCTATTTTTAGTTGTGGCCACAGTCCGCTGCATCAGTGCGTATTTTACCTCACCGGCGACGGCGCTGCGCGCCTCTTGCCAGCTTGCCGGCAATACCGGCTGATGGGAAGAGCGCCGCATTTCCAGGTAGATTTCGGCTGTCTCGCCGAGCCACCGGCCATCTTCCAGGTATTGACACACCGTTTCCAACAAATCGCTGTCGAAGGGCGGATCCAGAAAAACCATATCGAAGCACCGGGCCGGACCCTGGAGGTAACGCAAGGCATCGGCATGCACGACCGTGATCTTCGGTGTATTCGGCGCGTCTTCCCGGTCCACCGATAACGCCCGCATTCCCGCCTCGATTTCCCTGATGGCGATTTCGTTTCGCTCGACCAACACGACTTCCGCCGCCCCCCGAGAAGCGGCCTCGAAACCGAGCGCACCGGTGCCCGCGAACAGGTCTAAACAGCGCGCGCCATGTATTCGATGGCCCAACCAATTGAAAAGCGTTTCACGAACCCGGTCCGGCGTCGGACGCAATCCCGGCACATCGGGGATGATCAGTCGGCGCCGTTTCCAGCGACCGGCAATGATGCGAAGCGTACTGGCTTTCCTGCCGGTGCTTGAACTGCCGCTCGATTTCTTGTTTTTATACCTTGAACGGATCGCTTCTTTGGTTTCCGACACGGCTGTCACTGAAGATGGTATGTGCCTTTTAGCGCAGGAATTTTGAACAAAACGACTAAAAAAATCCTTGATGCGTATTTTGGTTCCGACTGTGTCGGGTTGGGGATCACGCTCGTTGTTTTTCCCGAATCTCATCGAGGATCTTGCAATCGATGCACAAGGTGGCGGTAGGGCGCGCCTCGAGCCGCTGAATACCGATATCCACGCCACAGGCCTCGCAATAACCGTATTCTCCCAAATCGAGCATGGACAATGATTCGTTGATCTTTTTTATGAGTTTGCGCTCTCGATCACGGGTGCGCAGCTCCAATGTGAACTCCGACTCCTGGGTTGCCCGGTCGTTGGGATCGGGAAAGCTTGCCGCATCGTCCTGCATGTGATCCAGGGTACGATCCACTTCCTCCATGAGTTGCTTTCTCCAGGCATTGAGAATCTCCCGGAAATGAGCAACTTGTTTTTCATTCATGTATTTTTCACCGCGTTTTGTCTTGTAAGGGGTAAAGGCAAACGCAGCCGTTGTTTCGAATGATGACTGTTCTTTCGATACGGACTTCTTCTTTCTAGGCATAGCCGCTCCTGAAGATCAACACGGTTCCGGGAATTATCATAATTAGGCGCCAGTTCCTCTTATCGTCGATAATATTAACTACGCAAAAGTTAAAGCGAGATGGTTAGCGCTGTATCGACCTGTAATACCATGAGAATATCTCGCTTTAGTTTTTGCGGTCTTAACAAAGAATCGAATGGAAGACGCGGCTTAATACCAGAACATTTCGTCCAATACAATAGCTTAATCGGGTTATGCACGATTTAGATCAGCCCTGATCTTGAAAAAGTTGTACACGCAGTGATGAGCACCCTGTTTTTGCAAACCAGAATACCTTATTCATGAAACCACACCCTAAACCACCCCTTAACGATCTATCCATGGGCTCCGGCTATTTCTGGCGAGGCTTCTCGCTACTCAATGAACCCGGTGTCCGGCGGTATGTCGTCATACCGCTTCTCATCAATACCGTGTTGTTTGCGACGCTGATCTATCTTGGTGCCGAGCGCTTCGATGCATTGCTCGATGGATTGATCCCGGACTGGCTCGACTGGCTGCGGTGGTTGCTATGGCCTGTTTTCGCTATTCTTGCCCTGTTCGTGATCTTTTTTCTCTTCTCCTGGGTGGGAAACCTGGTAGCCGCACCGTTCAATAGCCTGCTGTCGGAGGCAATCCACGCAAAGCTCATGGGTCGAGCCCGCGATGAAAATGCGGGATGGCTGGAATTTGCCCGGGATATTGCCGTCAATATTATCCCGTCCCTGCTTTCCGAGTTACACAAGCTCCTATACTTTCTTGTCCGGGCAATCCCACTAGGACTTCTTCTTTTTATTCCGGGTATCAACGTCGTGGCCCCGTTTCTGTGGTTGGCCTTCAGCGCATGGATGCTCGCCGTTGAATACACCGACTACCCCATGGGAAACCATGGGTTATCGTTTTCAGAGCAACGAAAACACCTGAGGGAGCGTCGAACAATGAATTTCGGTTTCGGCGCCATGGCATTGCTGGCGACGATGGTGCCCGGCTTGAATTTCCTGGTGATTCCGACTGCGGTGGCAGGCGCAACGGTTATGTGGGTAGAGCAATATCCGAACGCCTGACTCGACACAATCGCAACCAAACACAGATTTAAAGATAGTGTTCACGACAAACACGAAAGGTACGAAAAAGATACCACAGGACATCGCGCTTCTTGTTATCGTGGCAGTGCTGGCCGGCTGTGGGCTGATCTACGAATACTTGATTTCTCACTACGCGGGCAGGGTGCTCGGCGCCCTCGAGACCACGCTTTATGCCATCATCGGCATCATGATCGTCGCCATGGGCGTGGGTTCCTTTCTGGCCAGGACCATTCGCTGTCCGTTTACCGGTTTTGTCTGGCTCGAGGTGTCGATAGCCCTGCTCGGGAGCTCCGCCGTCCTGCTCATCGGCGGCGCATTTGCCGTCGCGAACCTTTTTCCGAGAGTATTGGCCGATACCTTCGGTTTGCCGCCGGATTTATTACCCAGTGGAGAACTGATACGTACCATCACCGGGATGGCCAAGGCGACCCCCTATTTTATCGGCGCCGTGCTCGGTGTCCTGCTCGGCATGGAAATACCCCTGGTGGCCCGCGCACGCCAGATACTCTATTCGCAATACCTGGAACACAATACCGGATCGATCTACGGTGTCGATTATCTTGGCGCCGGTATTGGTGCGGCCTTGTGGATTCTGTTCATGCTGTCCATGGATATATCCACGGCGGCGGCGCTGACCGCCGGGGCCAATATTACGGCGGGGTTGGTCTTTTATGCCCTGTTCCGACAACATATCCGTTGGGGCATGTTGCTGCTCTTTTCGCATCTCCTGGTAGGCGTTTTGGTTGTCGCGCTCGCCAACTTTGGCGCGGACTGGGATGGCGCCATGGAAGATCTGCTATACCGTGATAAGGTCGTCTACCATACCAATACGCACTACCAGCGCCTGACCGTCACCGAACGCATCCTGGATCCGGCGGCCCCCTCCGTATTGTCGTTCTTTATCAATGGCCGGATGCAATTCACAACCGCCGATGAGCACATTTATCACACCATGCTGGTCTACCCGACCCTTGCCGCCTCGGCGCGCCAGGACAACATCCTGGTGGTGGGTGGCGGTGATGGGTTGGCCTTACGGGATATTCTCCAATGGAATCCCAAACGTGTCGTCCTGCTCGATCTGGATCGGGAACTGGTGGCGTTTTTCACCGGGTCCGAGGAACGCGATGGCGTCGTTGTCGATAAACACCCCATCAATGAACGTGTTACTGCACTTAACGAATACGCATTTTCCGACCCGAGGGTTTCGGTGAGAATTGGAGATGCCTTTGTCACGGTAAACGAATTACTTCGCCGGGGCGAGGTATTCGACGCCATCGTGGTCGATCTTCCCGATCCCAATCACCCCAATCTGAACCGCCTGTACTCCACCCGGTTCTATGCCAAACTAAAGGCACTCCTTGCCGGAGATGGCGCGATGACGGTGCAATCCACATCGCCATATCATGCCAAACGTACTTTCCTTTGCATTGGCAAAACGATGCGCCATGCGGGCTTTTCCGATGTACAGCAATATCACCAGAATGTGCCCAGTTTCGGCGAGTGGGGATGGACCATCGCCACCCGGCGCGGCGCATCTCCCAGGAATCGCCTTGCCGCATTGGAGACCCTACCCATCGATACGCCCTGGCTGACCAAACCCCTGATGCTGGCGACCTTCGAGTTCAGTCGTGGTTTTTTCGACGATCTCGCAACCGTCCAGGTGAACAGATTAGGATCGATGGTCGCTTACCGCTATCATCAGCGTGATTGGGAAAAGGAACAGGGGATCTATCAAGCCGTTGACTAAGAGCGTGTTTCCAGGTTCCGATTTTTGTACAACGTACGCTTTGAAGATAGTCAGGAATAAGGCGGTTATCCGGCAACCCGCCGATTTGGGATATTTGAAAGGATGCGCCTCGCCATCACTGACCGCCCGTGGCCCCCGCGGCCATGATATCGAGTAACTGATCCTTCACCGCTATCATTTGAGACTTGAAATCCGGTTCAAACTCTTGAGCTCCGTGGATCAAGAGTCCCAGATCCATGGTAGCAAGCCATGCCCGTTCTCCTTTGTCCTGATATAGAGCAATTCGATAGGGCATATAGGTGGCAATCTCCCAATTATATCCAAGGATAAGGGGATTTATCTTGGGTGCCTGAAACGAAAAAACTTCCAAGTATGGACGTGTTTTCTCGGTAACTTCCTTGTGTAGCTTTAAGCGGTCAACGAGCTTCATACCGTGGCCCATGGCGCGTTGTTTCATGGCATGGACGGCATTTTTGATAGTAATTCCATCGGATAGCGGTATCTTGATTGTGCTTGCGGCGGCGAAATCGCTTCCGAGGGTTTTTTCTATAAAACTTCCCATTACCTGGGTTGCATTCGGATCGAGCTTGCGTACAACCATCCAACCTTGAATGTACAGCACTAAACTACCGATAAGCACAATTGCGCCAATCAGCGCGAGAGTGGATTTTAGCCGTTTAGCGTACACGCCAAGATTTGGCTTCCTGCTTGTAACGCTAACTAAATGCGCGAAGAAAAGCTTTAACTGTTTATCCGGTTTGTCCATTATTGGGCTTCATAACAAGGTGAGAATGGACGGAAAAGGCACCCCTCATCAAGGGACTCCGGTGGAGAATGAGGGCACACGCGGGTTGTACCAAAGTTTCTCCAATTGATAGAGATCCCGCGTCTCCGAGAGCATGACGTGCACCACAACATCACACAGATCGACAAGGACCCACTCCGCGTGCTTTTCGCCTTCGACCCCTAACGGTGGATGCCCGGCAACTTTAGTGGCACGAATGACGTTCTCGGCCAGGGCACGCGCGTGTCGCTTGGATCTACCCGTCGCGATAATCATGAAATCGGTGATACTGCTAAGCGCCCGCACATCCAGAACGGTAATATCATCCGCCTTTACCGCTTCCAGATCGGCGACCACGTCGCGAACTAATTCCTCGGATGATTCATACGTATAGTTGTTCATGTCTGATTATTTCAAGGACAGAATCGGGGACCAGATATCGAATCGAGGCGCTCTCGGCAACCCGTGCGCGGATGCGCGTTGCTGATATATCCAATTGAGGAACAGGAACCACTATGATTCGTCCTGCCGATTCCTTGTGGAGACAGTTCGGATCGTTTGTTTCTCGCCTGGCTAATAAATGGGAGATTTCACCATTCGTTGGTAATGAAGTACCAGGACGCGACGCAATGGCAATGTGCGCAAGTTCCAGGATCCGACGCCATTGATGCCAAGTGGTCAGTCGGGAAAAGGCATCCATGCCAAGAATAAGGCAAAGTGATTGCCCGGAGAGCCGTTGCCGCAACGCATCAAGGGTGTCGACAGTATAGGATAGTCCGCCGCGGCGCAATTCCTGATCATCCACGACCAGCCCTTTTTCATTTCCGACCGCTGCCGTGAGCATTCGCAGCCGGGTCTGCTCCCCAGCCTGGGGCGATGCACGGTGCGGGGGGGCGCGCACAGGAATCAATCGAACACCGGATAACGAAAGCCGGTCACGCACCTCCAGCGCAAACCGCAAGTGAGCATTATGCACAGGATCGAAGGTGCCGCCCAAGATACCGATGATTTCACGGTGCATCGACTATATTTTAACGCCTGTACGCAAGCTGCGCGGGTATTTCCCAGCTATCGGAAAACACCAGCTCCGTGAGTGGCTTTCGTACACGGGGCGCGGTTTCCGATGCTTTGAGTGGATCGGGCAACTTGTCCGAATCGCCAAGGTAACCGATGGCCAAGATCGTTACCGGCTCGAAGTCTTCGGGGATACCATAAACATCACGCGCCTTATCGGCCAGAATACCGGCCATGGGA
>JABDQX010000059.1 GCA_013042035.1 Gammaproteobacteria bacterium | reverse complement strand
TGTTGGAACAGGCGGGCGCCGAAGACGCCGATATGGTTCTCGCCGTTACCAATAGCGACGAGACCAATATGATTGCCTGTCAGATCGCGTATACGTTATTCCACACGCCCACCAAAATCGCTCGTGTGCGCACCGCCGCTTACCATGATTACCCGATCTTTTCCGACAACTCGGTTCCCATTGATGTCCTGATCAGCCCGGAACAACTGGTTACTTCCTCTATCCAACGGCTTATTAAAACGCCGGGCGCGTTACAGGTTCTGCAGTTCGCCAATGGCAGAGTTTCCCTGGTTGCCGTGAAGGCCTATTACGGGGGGCCGCTGGTCGGTCATGAATTGCGTACCCTGCGGGATCTCATGCCGGGTACCGATACGCGAATCACTGCCGTTTTTCGTCATGGACAGGCGATTAGCCCGAAGACGCGCGGTATAGATACACGGGTTGTCGCCATCTTTCGCCGCGGCCAGGCGATTATCCCGAAGGGCAATACCATCATCGAAGTCGATGACGAGGTGTTTTTCATCGCTGCCACCGAGAACGTCCCGGTAGTCATGGGTTCCCTGCGCAAGCTCGATAAGCCCGTCAAGAATGTCATGCTCGCCGGTGGCGGCAACATCGGAACCCGTCTTGCCGTTGCCTTGGAGGCCGATTACAACCTCAAACTCATAGAAAAGGACGAAGACACCTCCCTCGCCCTGTCGGAACGGCTATCCAAAACCATTGTACTGCGCGGGGATGCGGCGGATGAAGACCTGTTGCGCGAAGAGAACATCGAGAAAACCGATGTCTTTTGTGCCGTTACCAACGATGACCAGCTCAATATCCTGTCGGCTATGCTGGCAAAGCGCATGGGGGCTACCAAGGTCATGGCCCTTATCAACCGTAGCGCCTATGTGGATCTGCTGGAAAATAGTACCATCGATATTGCCATCTCACCGCAGCATGCCACCATTGGGGCATTGCTTACCCACGTGCGCCGGGGTGATATGGTTGTCGTGCATTCCCTGCGGCGCGGTGCGGCGGAGGCCATCGAAGCCGTTGCCCACGGCACCCATGAGACATCAGGTGTCGTGGACCGAGCCGTCGAGGATATCCGGCTACCGCCCGATACGATCATTGGCGCCGTTGTCCGTGACAAAGAGGTGATCATCGCACACCACGATACGGTGATTGCCGCAGAGGACCACGTGATTCTGTTCCTGGTGGACAAGCGGCATGTTCCTGAAGTGGAAAGACTATTTCAGGTGGACGTGGCCTTCTTGTAAAAGCGTATCTAAGAGCGTGTCTGAGAAATTCCCGGTCGTCGCGAGGCGGGAGGTCTGTTTACTTCTTGAGGTGGTCCATGCCCTCGGAAAGGTTCTCCAGTCCTTTGAATATCTCCGGTATGGTTTTCAGGATATACACAAAAGAGAACAGAATGACGCCATGGTGAACACCAACTTTGATCTCTTCCATTTCGTTGAATTCATGCCAGGCCTCCGAGGCACCGGAATAGAATAGAAGCAAAGCGACCAATATATTCAGATAGGGGTTTCTCGTAATTCGCTTTAGTGTATTTATGAACACCTTTGGTTCCTCCTGAATAAATCCCGGTTGGGAACTTGTTCTACTGAAAACCGGGAGGGGTGGTTTTTGGGATAGGTTTTTTCGGGCAATCGACATCCTAATCTATTGAAGTCGACGTAAACAAGGAAATTACCGGTTCGTTCGCCTTGCCAGTAATTTCGTTCGTTTTGCCAGCAATATAGAAACCGGGACCAGGGTAACCCCCCAGTCTTCCAATTGTGGCAGGACACGCTCCAATACATTCAGTGTCTCCGGGTATGGATGTGCGATCCCTAGTGCTGTTCCCTGCCTTTTTGCCAGCTCCACCAATTGACGGAGCTTGGCAAGGATGAAGTCGGTGCTCGGTTCGTGGTCCAGAAATATATCCCGTTCCAATGTAGGGATTTCGTACTCCCTCGCGGTTGCGGCGGCAACCGTCTTGCCGGTTGTCTGACTGTCGATGAAGTAAAGATCCTCTCCGCATTCCAGCATTGCTTCCATTAGCCAGCGCATGGATCTTTTTTTACGGGTTAGCAGACTACCCATATGATTACTGAGCCCCTGTGCGTGTGGTATGGTCCAGATACTGGCGCACACGCTTTCGGTAAGTTCGGTCCGCGTCATCTCTTTAGTCAGGCCAGCGGGCCCCAGAAAGTGACCACCTTCGGACTCCATGGGAATGTGTAACAGAATGTCCTTGCCAAGCTCGTGGGCGACACCAGCGAGCTCTTGTGCGTGAGGCGCCTTTGGGATAAATGAGAAGCTTAGATTACCCGGCAGATTGAGTGCCCGTAACCCCGCCACGCGAAGATGGCCAAGGT
>JABDQX010000040.1 GCA_013042035.1 Gammaproteobacteria bacterium | reverse complement strand
GCATTATTGCCAAGCTGTTTATCCCTGAAAAAGGTCGGTGGCGAACAGACGAAGTGGGGGACGTTTTGGTCTCCTATCGCCGGGATCCCGAACAAAATGACCGGGGATATCCTCGTGAATCATTATCCATTTCTTCGGAGATTATCGCGAAGCGAATCGAATTCGATCACGCGTTGGTTCGTCCGCCGCACACGGGTAACCGTTTAACCCTCAATGTCGCTTTGGGAAGCGGCCCCCCCAGCGAAAATCACCCCGAACATCGGTACAAGCTTCCGCTGGAAGCGCCGTCTTTTCGACGGCTGGAGATCCAACATGTTGGCCGTTCTCAGTATAGCCATTCGGAACCGGGGCATTGGCTGGCACAAGGTACGGGCGGGACACAGCGGAAAACTGTCTTCGGTCTTCCCCTTCCCTTCATGGCCGAAAAAGACCGGCAATGGATAGGCGAAGCAAAAAGCGTTTCGGGCCGGTTATTTCCGGCACAAGGTAGCAAGAACAGCCCGCGTCCGGGGGAACCGAAACTTCGCTCGGTGCTCCCTGCCCTCGCGCCAGGATCGGGCGTCCCCGAATACGCTCACCCGCGCCGAGAACAACAAATCCACCCATGGCGATCCCTGCATTCCGTGAAAGAGCGCATTTTCTCACCGGGCAATTATACGGCCCTGCTCCTTGGGACGAAGGGTTACCAAAGGAAACGCGGCATTTTTGCAGAGCAGGTGATTGATCATATTTCCCGTGAATCGCAAAAACACGTTCAGCGGACAAAAATACAGGTGGAAGAATTACAGGCAAAATCGAACAAGGCGATACAGGGAAATCATAAATTACTAAAACAGATTCAAACCAAGCTAACCGATATCACGCGTCAACTCTCAAGTATGCATCACTTGCAAAATCAGGTTGAGCGGCGCTCCAACATTGCTCACCTGTCCAGGGATGGTGGGTTATACGACGAATTTTAGATCCATTATTTTCAGCACCTTAGGTACGCGGGATTTTTACAGGTAATCGAACGAAGCCAACATCATGCAAATACATACTCAACCAATCGATATCGATCATTTCCTGACCAAGATGACGTTTTCTTTGCAGGAGCAATTTGCCGATCAGGTGGGTATTTGTCAGGTCCATCGGGGGATGCTCGGTGACACGGAGCGCGAAACCCTCAAGCAAAGCTCTCCGGCGATTTACAACAGTTGCATGGATGTATTGGAAACCGAATACAGCACCATGGGCGCCTTCGACATGACGGTTCAGTTGACCAGCTTTATCCTGGTGTACGATCTTGCGACGGATCTCCGAGACCGGACGGCCCGGAAATTGGCCTTCCAGTTGCTGGCCTATGTTCACAACCAGCGCTGGGGAATCGATTATGCCCATCCCGCCCAATCGGCCAGGGCATTCGATCTACATGGATTATTGCGCAACCCCGACACCGTGGTAGGTGATCAGGGTTGGAGCCCGACGCTGCAGGCAAGGGCCGGTGATCTGTTCGGTGATATTCCAAGCGACAAAGATCCCCAATTTTCGATTTGGGCCGTCCTGTGGGAACAAAAACTGCGCGGCGAGCCCATCGAAACCTCCACCCAATTCCAAATCCCCGGTGAGATCTCGACCAGGACATCGCTCAGCGCCGATGCCAACCGGGAATACACCACCACGGAACAACTCGTTCCGGTGCCGGCGCCTCAATCCATGGCGATCCAGGCGCTGTTTAGCGAAAGGGGCGAATACGGACGCCGCCTGGAAGGCGTATTGGTCATCACCCCGCCGGATCGAGATGCCGTATTGGTGTCCCACTATCTGCTTTTCTGGGGGACGGATGCCCAAACAAAACTCGCCGACACCCCGGCGTTTGCCGAGATTACCCATCAGCAGGCAACCGGTTATCGATTCCCGGAGAACCTGCGCATCCCCCGGGGTACCCGTCACGTGCTGGCCTACGGAAAAAACCCGCAAAGCATCTCCGCCTCTCCGGTTGCAGTCCCGGTAACCGACTGCCCGGTGGCGGGACAATCCATGGAAAACCCGCGCCAGGGGGCCATCAGCACCATCTTCGGTGAGGACATGTATGTCGCCGGTGGACAATACAACACGACAGTGGTCTCCAGGGTGGAATTCTACAGCCCCCTGCTCAGGCAATGGCAGACCCTGGACGCTGATCTTCCCGCCGACATAACAGGCGTTGTTGCCGCCGGTGTCATCGACGAGCAATTTCACTTATTGGGCCGGAATACCACTGGGGTTGTTGTGCTGGAATGGTCATTGACAACTCAGTCATGGCAAACCATTGAAGCGTTCGACCTGGATGGCGAGATTCAGTCCGGCGTTTGTTTTGGTGGCGGATTTTTCTTCCCGTGCACGCCGACGGAGCAAAGCGATGTCAGCCAAATACTGATTCATCTCGCCCCGTCCGAAACAACCTCGGAGCAGCAATTTACCCTTCTTTCCAGCGAAGATTCCGGTCAGGTGGAAAGTGCGCCCAAGGGCATGGGCTTCCAGCGCACCGCCCATGGTTTGTGTGCGACCGGTGATCGAATCTACTGGGTCGGTGGACAGGACAAGGACGGCAATTGTCTGGACCAATGCACGGCTTATTATCCGAAACAGAAGCGCTGGGAAGAATGCCCGACCATGCCCGAGGCGAGAAAACACGTGGCCTGCGCCCTATCGGATGGTCGCCTGTATGTACTGGGCGGTCAAACAGCGGACGGAAAAACCAGTCATCAAGTGGAAAGTTACGATCTCATGGAACAGCAATGGGAAACCCATCAGCCCATGAATATCCCAAGAAGTCATGCCACTGCCAATGTCATTCGCGGCAACCTCTACCTGACCGGTGGCGTCGATGAAAACGGCGTGCCCTTGGCCACCACGGAGATCTATTTGCCATACAAATGACATCGCGGGTTGCCGTGAAGACACGATTTCTCGTGGTAAGGAACTAACGAAGAGCCAGACCAAAAATGTCCGACGAAAAGAAACAACTCAGCGAACAACGGCGCAGGCTGTTCAACCTCATCCAGTTCGGTACGGTAGTCGATGCTAAGTACGAGGAGTCCCTCCTGGAAGTGCGCATAGGTCCCGAGGAAAAGGATGAAGAAAAAGAATCTATTTCCGTCAAGGTATGGCTCCCCTGGCTGCAAGCGCGCGCCGGACACGATTGGGAGTGGTGGGCGCCGGAGATCGATGAACAGGTCATGATCCTCTCCCCCGGTGGAGACGTGAAACAGGGAATTGTTATCGGTGGTTTCCCCTATAAAAACGACAAAGCCGATCCCAAGATCGATTTTCTGCGAACCGGGGGAGATGAAGCCAAAACCACCATCGCGCGGGGAGTCAAGGTCGAGGGGAAAGCCAGAACTCTCCACCAGCGCCATTATGAAGACGGCACCGTCATCTCCTACGACAAATCCCTTCATCTATTCAAGGCGGTCTTTGCCGGTGACGATGGCGCAAAGAAACCCTTCATTGTCACCGAACTCGATGCCAAGACAGGGGTCTTATCGCTGCGGATCGTCAAGGGCGTCAAAATCGATATCGGCGAACTGGATGACAAGGCAGCGCTCAAAGGCGATCCGCTCATCTCCCTGGATCTGGACAGCGAGGGCAAAAAGATCACCCTGATGACCGGAGAGTGCGAGCTTGCCATTACCCCCAAGGAGGAACTCAAGCTGGCAGTGGATGGCAAGCTGACCATGGCCGCTACCGGAGATGTCGGCATCACAACCGACGGTAACCTGAATGCTACCGTAACCGGGGATGCCATCATCAAGGCCGATGGCGACATCACATTGGAGGGGGCCAATGTCACCATCAAAAGCAGTGGTGATTTCAAGGTCGACGCCGGTGGCAACGTGGAGATCAAGGGCTCGGCAATAGAGATGAAGTAGGCCGAGTTGGGAAACATGTCAACAAAACCCGAACAAGACGATTATTGGCTTCTTACCCAGGCACTGCTTGGCCTGCGCGGGACCGTGCGCCGGGAAATAGCCCAATCGCGCCCGGATCTGGCGCTACCCGAGCCCGGCCCGGAAGAACAAAACGTCGACGGCGCGATCCGGGTTCCCGCGCAATTTGTCTGGTTGGCGGATTATTTAGCGCTCTCCACCTTCGAGCAGAATCTCTTGCTGCTGTGTCTGGGGGCCGAGATAGACCCGGTTTTGCCCAAGCTGTACCAAATCGCCGGCGACAATCCCCGCCCGAGCATTGGATTGGCGTTACGATTTTTCCGGGGAGAATGGGTCAACCTGTCCCCTCAGTCGCCCCTGCGGCGCTGGCATCTGGTCTTGTTCCAGGATCCCAAAAACATCCTGCACAGTCCGGTTTTTCTGGCGGAAAGAACCCTGCATTTCCTGCTCGGCACTGCTTGCATCGACAGCGCCCTGGCAGGTTACCTGAAACCCCTGGCCGTGCGGTTCGATCTAATCCATTGCCCGGCGATTCAAACCCTGATTCAGGCTTGGGGATCCGGGGACCCGTCGGGAGCCATGCTTACCCAGCTACAAGGATCTGATCAAAAAGAGCGAGAGCAGACCACCGTTTCCATCGCCGAGGCTCTGGCGC